>JBBQIU010000237.1:0-5589 GCA_038325245.1 Verrucomicrobiota bacterium | reverse complement strand
GTTGGTGGTGCCCCGCTGAGAATCTTCGTTGTCGCCTCCCGGGCCGTCGGCCACCTTCCCGACGTGAACGTGATTTCCGCGAAGGGCGGCACGTGAAGGCGGTTCCTGGGACGGTTACGACGGAACACGGGCCGGCCAGCGGCACCTTCTGGTCATGGCGTCGTACTACGATCATCGGCGGCCTCTCGCACCGCGGCCGAGCATTGTCCACGACAAGGGAGGGATCACATCGATCCCCACGACAACCCCAGCCTTTGCGTGGACGGCGATGGGCGCCTGTGGATTTTCGTCAGTGGTCGTGCCCGTGCGCGGCGCGGACTGATATTCCGAAGTCGAAAGGCGTTCAGCGTCGACTCGTTCGAGAAGGTCGTGGAGCGGGAGTTCACCTATCCTCAACCGCGTTGGATAGCGGGGCGGGGTCTTGTGTTGCTCTTCACGAAGTACATCAAGGGCCCAATTACGTTCGGCGACCGATGAACGCGCATGCAGAGTTTGCGGCGTTTTGGGCGGATGGTGACCCGGAATTCTATTCGCAATCCTGCCTGTATTTTTCGAACCGATCGGGTCAAACGGTTTGGCGGCTGCCCTATGACATGACCCGGGACGTCGAGGCTTCGGAACGGGTTTGACGGCTGGGTGCGGGGTACGGGGTACGCGGCAGGCGCCTGCAATGACTTGGGACCAGGTCACGGGAAGCCGCCACGGTTCGCAAATCGCGCATTGAGAACATGAACCGGACCCCCCATTCCCCATTCGCCCGTCTTCCGGGAAGCCGAACGCCTCCCCCATTCACCACCGGACGCGCCGGTACGCCTTCGCGTTCCTGAACGAATTCCGGCGGGAAAGATAAATCCCCACGAACCGCTCCAGACGGCGCGTCAACCCAGGGAAAGTCGTCAGCAGGAATCGGCGCAGACCCGGGTTCACCCAATGGTGGGGATCTGCCAGATGCACCACTTCCCCCGCGTCCTGGCCCGTATGCTCCCACCGCGTCTGGTAGTCGCTCTGTTGGATCTCATTCAATCGTTCCGGCGTTCGCCCCGTCTTGCGCGCCTCGACGTGCAACCACACGGGAACCCGGTTCGCCATCTCGCCGCGAACCCCCGCTTTCAAGGGGTCCACCGCTTCATAGCCCCGCGCCGACACCCCATCCTCCACCGCCAACAGCCGTCGAATCTCAAATCCATTCGCGGGCCCCAGGACCCGGAAAAACAGCTCCGGACTGAATTGGTACAACCCGTGCCCCATCATGTTGTTCGCGGGCGTCTGCAGAAGCAGATGCCCGCCGACCCGGGTCATTCGCATGGCGTTCCCGATTGCCCGGGGAAAATCGAACACATGTTCCAAGGTTCCACCGTCGTAGACCACGTCGTACCGCTCGTGCCATGCATCAGGAACAGGCTCGTTCAGGTCATGAATCAGGCTGGCCCCCTCAAAATCCGACGCATCGATGCTGTCCACCACCGAGGCCCCCAGCCCGCCGAAGAATGATTCGGCAAATTCCCCGGACTCTTTCACCGCCCCGGCCAGGCCACCGGTTCCCTCCATTCCCATGCTCCGCACCAACGCAACAAACTCCGGGCCGCTCACATAAACGTTCTGCCGCCCCAACATGAGCGTCCTGCCGAACTCCATCCCGCACCGCCGGCAGTCTAGTAGCAGTCGGGCGGAGTTTGCGGGTATTCCCATGGTGGTTTGGCGCGCGGTGTTGTGACCCCCTTCCCGGCTCGCCCGCAAGGAAATTGACGCTGTCCACTCGTCTGTCCACGGCGTTCGTGGCGACATTGGGAACCCGCTGCGGCGGGGGTCTGTTCTCGGGGACGTCGCCGACTTTAAGCTCCTCGGCCTCGCATGGCTCAACCAGCGCCACTTCCGCCCATGAACCGAAAGCCGTTTCCAGCCAAATCACTGCACCGGCTCCACGATGTAAAAGCCTGCAGGATCGACAATCGATGCATCCACGTATCGGATATCGCTCGTTGTCGCAGTGAGGTTATCAATCACCACCCTTGATGGGCCATCGACGCGGACGCGGCGCAGAATCCGATATTTTTGCCCAGGCACGGACGCGAAGCGAATCTCCGGTAAGGCCCGCACCCCAACCGCGAATCCCGATAGCGGATCCAGCGGATGTGTGTCGACCGTATACTCCTGCAAGTTGCTCGAGGTATCACTGTCAGGGTCCGCATCCGCGGCAGCGCGCGGATCGGTCGCATAGTCGGGACCGAAATACTTCTCCCGCCACTCGGGGGGGATGCCGTCATCCAGCGCATACACGCGCCTAAGGCCGGCTCGCAAAACGTCCGACACCGGGAAATTGTTCAAGAACGCCCGCGCCTTGACCGTGGCCGCCGCCGTGAAGCGCACCGGCTCCGAATAGAGCATCGACGTGGCCAGTGGGTCGGCCCCGTCGGTCGTGTATCGGACGACGGCAGCGGGTAGGCGCGTCGCCATCGTCACCTCCACTGAGTTCGTGAACAATCCCCCGGTTGGTTCGATGCGTACGCCGAGGTCGGGCAGGTACTCGGCCGACTCCACTTCCGACACCGGAAAACCGTTCACGAATACCCGTGCCTTAAGCAAGGTCCGGGCGAAAAATTGGAGAGACAGGGTATAGCGAGGCGAATCCGTTGTAGGCTCCGTGCCATCGATGGTGTACCGGATTTCCCCCAAAGGCACCGACGTGACCATCGGAACCGTGACGGAATTTGTGAAGTACCCGCCGGGCGGATGGACTTGCAGAGGAGGCAGCGTAGGGCTCCCGAGGGCCACACCGGGATTTGCTCGAAGCGTATCAACCTCCAGATCTGTCAGTGCCGCGTCGTAAATCTGCACGTCGTCGATCAGCCCGTTGAACGTTCCGGTCAGCGTCCCGGCGGAATCGAGTCCACCGATGATAAGGCGGGATGGGCTCGGAATGCCTGGCCAGGCGGTCGAGGACGCCTCGGAGGGACTGCCGTCCACGAAAAGCCGGAGGGAGTCGTCAGGGGCGTACGCCATGACCAGATGATGCCATTGCGCATCATTGATAGCGGTAGGAGCGATCGGATACGCCACCGTTGAAGCCACGAATGCCGAAGCCTTGCGTGGCAATCCGTAAGAGCCCACCTGATTCAAGGTCAGGCCATATCCATTCGAAGTCCCCGGATTGTGTTTGGCAATCACAGCCGATTGCACGGAGATGTCCCCGTTCGGTACGCGTATCCAGGCCGATATCGAAAAGGCTTGGTTGAGAAGTGGTAGGACATCTCCAAAAATCACATACCCACGTTCTGACCTTGTTAGCGAGAGGGCGTTTCCAGAGACCCCATCAGGCACGAAGCTGGCTCCCGTGGTTGAAAGCACGCCATGCAGTTTGCCCAACGCATCAATCGACATTGGGCCGCTGCCCTCGTCGAACTTCCAATGCGCAAGCAAGGTAGCCGCCGGTGCTTCCACCGGAAATACGCCCAGGGAGACTACGAGGACAAAGGCTGCGTTCAGTTGGGCCCTGGCACCCCGTAGATTCCGACATAGTGTCTTCGTAAACTAAGGATTTAATTCCATATACAAATCGCTGCAGGGTTCCTGGGTCAGGATTTTTGAAGTGACGAGACAGTAAGAAGTGGCGGCTCTACGTCCCAGGAATGTCAAACTCGTTCGTATCCCCTGCGCTTCCCGAGACGCATGCCAACACCCCGATATAACCTCTCAGCCGTGCGACAAGCTCGTGGGAACATTTCGAGCAACTTCCACCGCAGCTCCCGACTGACCGGGTATATATCCCCAAAGTTCTTGCTCCGTTCCGTTTTGCTCCACTCCTCGGCGTATTCAGCCTGCTGCACATTGAACACCTCCGGAATACTACCGATCCTCTGCGCCTCGACGTAGACCGCAGTAGGCCATTTTGTTGTCGCCTCATGACGCTTAACCGCCTCGACTGGCCTCCAGCAGCGGAGAATCGGGGAATACTCCATTAGTATCAGATGGGTGAGCCGGAATCCATTCGGGGGACTCAAGACGGTGTGGAAGAGTTGGGTGCTGAATTGATGAAACCCGTGTTCAAGAAAGTTGTTGGCCGGCGTATGAATCAGGACGTGCCCTCCAAGACACGTCATTTCCATGTAGTTCCGCAAGCATCGGGCCACATCAAAAATGTGCTCCATCGTTCCGCCATCCATCACAGCGCTGAAAGAATTCTTCAGGGATTCGGGGATAGCCCGATTAAGATCGTGTAGGATTGTTGCTCCTTCGAAGCCGCTGGCATCCATAGACGTAACGGTCCGGGCTCCCAGCGCTTTGAAGAATTCTTCTGCGAAATCCCAGTTCTTCTTAAGAACTGTAGCGGGATCGAGCCCGAGACGACGGACCTCGGCCCGTCCCATGATCAGATTTTGCCGCCCAATCTGGAGTGTGGTCTCGTAGTTCACACCACGCGATCGTGCGCTCTTAAGAAGCTCGGCGGTTTCGTAGGTAATGCCCATCAGTTCTGAGGCTTCTGTAGTTGCCTGCGCCAAGATACCGATTCCCCCTTTGGATTGGAAACACCAAAGGAGAGGGTCCTGCGGGTTCAGACATGGCGTTCGTGGCGACATAGGGAACTCGCTGCTGCGGGGGTGGATGCAGTTGTTCCTAAACCTGAGACCCCTTCTTGGCTAGGTGGAGGTGGGATGAAACACCTCAATCCGGAAGCCAGTACCGGTTCAAAGCTCGTGACACTGCGGACTCGAATCGTCGCGGAAGCGGCGGAGCGGAGGCGCTGTCGGCGGTTCTTGGTCGAGAAACCAGCGCCCCTTCCTCCGATGAACCGAAATCCGTAACTCCTCTGTTGCCTGAAACCGCGCCTTGTGCGTATGTCCCGCAGTTCAAATTCCTTCGTCATACATGAAGCCGTCCCTCGTCTCGAACTCGCTCCACCGGGTCCACCGCCAACTCCGGGCCCCTCGC
Organism: Verrucomicrobiota bacterium; assembly: GCA_038325245.1. Taxonomy (GTDB): domain Bacteria; phylum Verrucomicrobiota; class Verrucomicrobiia; order Limisphaerales; family CAIMTB01; genus CAIMTB01. The sequence goes on along the minus strand of JBBQIU010000237.1, from coordinate 663 downwards.
GACGGGATTTGGGGTCTCTTGATTCTTCCCCTGGCGCTGCTGCTTCCAGCACCCCATGCGGCGGCCATCGGACAAGGCCTCCTGATGACCCAGGAGCCCGCCCTCGCCGCCGCGCCCTCGGGAACCGCCTTCGAACGCGTCACATCAGGCCCAATCACCGAGGACCGCGGCGATGCCATCGCTCCGACTTGGGCGGACTACGATGGAGACGGCGACCTCGATCTGTTCATCACTCGCATGCGCGGCCAACGGAACGTCCTCTACCGCAACGACGGAATCCAGGGCTTCGTTCGAATCACCGACCAACCGCCCGTCCGCGACCCGGCGGAGCATCAAGGCGCCGGCTGGGGCGACTTCGACCACGACGGACTGCCCGACCTTTTCGTCAATGAATTTGGTTTCGGAACCCGGATCTACCGCAACCTCGGCAATGGCGCCTTCGCAGACCCTATTCCCCTTCAAGCCGCCAACGGCGCCATCAGCGCCATGTGTGGAAGTTGGAGCGACTTCGACGCCGACGGCCGGCTCGATCTCCTCGTGAGCTATGGCGGCGGGACGGATCAGGCGCCCGAACAACTGTGGCGCCAGCTTCCCGAGGGCAGCTTTGGGGCCACCACCTCGGGACCCGTCGTTTCTTCCGGGGGCTTCTCCATGGGCGCGTCG
>JBBQIU010000236.1:0-5591 GCA_038325245.1 Verrucomicrobiota bacterium | reverse complement strand
CCGGAACAGGTCGGCTGCGAAAAGGGCCGATTCCGCTCCGCCCGCTCCAGCGCGGATCTCGACGATGGTATTTCGGGAATCGTTGGGATCTGGAGGCAGGAGGCCGTGTTGCACCTCGAGCCGGAGTCTTTCCTCCTCCGCTTCGAGACGCCGGATCTCGTCCGTTGCCATCACGGCCATTTCCGAGCCCAGCGACTCTTCCGCCACGATTTGCTTGTTGGCCACAAGCTCCTCCCGAACACGGAGGTAGGCGCGACCACTGGCCACCAGGTCCTTCAGCCGCGAGTATTCGCGGGAAAGGTCCTGGGCTCGCTGGGGGACGGCAAAGGCCTCCGGCGAACTCAGCGCTGCCTCCACCTCTCCGAGGCGGCGCGCGAAGCGGTCGATGTGGGGCGCAAGGTCCACGGGTCGTGCAAAAAGAATCCGCCCGCAGAGCCCCAAGGGACCCGGCGGGCGGAGGAAATTGCGGGCGCTACTTCTTCTTCTTCTTGCTCACCGCGGCGGCCATGGCGGCCTGGGCCGCCTGGGTCTTCGCCATCCGCTGCTGGAACTTGTCCACGCGGCCGGCGGTATCGATGAACTTTTGCGTCCCCGTGTAAAACGGATGGCAGGCGTTGCAGATACCGATGATAAGGGGGCCCTTCCTCGTGGAACGGGTGTGGATGATGTTGCTGCACGCGCAGCGGATCTCCACGTCTTCGTAGCGGGGGTGAGTTTCTGCCTTCATTGCCGAAAAAACGGACGCGCAGGCTACCAGTGCTGCCCCTTCTGACAAGAGGTAATTTCCCGCGCATCCCGGCTTCATCCCGCGCCCCGTGCCCGCTAGGCTCCCCGGTCCATGGCTGTACCTACCCCCGCCGTCGCCGCCCGCCCCCGCCCCGATGGCCGCTCCGTCGATGCGCTCCGCCCCATCCGGCTGGAGAACGGCATCGCGCCCAATGCCACCGGTTCCACCCTCATCCACTGGGGCGATACCCGGGTCATCTGTGCGGTCACCATCGAGGATGTCGTTCCTCGGTGGATGAAGGAGCAGCAGGTCCCCGGCGGTTGGATCACCGCCGAGTACTCGATGCTCCCGTACTCGACCCTCGAGCGAAAGGCCCGTGACATCACCAAGGGCCGGCTCGACGGCCGTTCGAGCGAGATCCAGCGCCTCATCGGCCGCGCCCTTCGCGCAGCCCTCGACCTCACGAAGCTTGGCACACGGACCCTGTGGGTGGATTGCGACGTGCTCCAAGCCGACGGAGGCACTCGCACCGCCGCCATCACGGGCGCCTGGGTCGCTGTTCAGCTCGCCCTTCGCAAACTGGTCACCGAAGGCCGCCTCCCGTCCCTTCCCATCCTCGAACAGGTCGCCGCGGTCAGCGTCGGCATCGTCCACGGCACCCCGCTGCTCGACTTGTGCTACGTCGAGGACGCCGCCGCGAGTGTCGACATGAATCTGGTGATGACGGGATCTGGCCGCTTCATTGAGCTTCAGGGAAGCGGTGAGGAATCCACCTTCTCGGGTGACGAACTCGAAGCCATGCTCGCGCTGGGACGCGCGGGCGTGGAACAACTGGCAGGCATTCAAAAGGCCGCCCTGGAAAAGACCTGATGGAACCGACCACGCGACTGCTTTTCCTCCGGCATGCGGAAGTCGAGGAGGCGTACCATCGGGTCTTCGGGGGGCGCATTGACATGGCGATTTCGGCGCTGGGCCGGCAACAGGCTGCGGCGCTCGCCGAATATCTCGTGCGCCGTTTTTCCATTGATGTCCTCTACGCCAGCCCGATGCAGCGAGTGCGGATGACCCTCGAACCCCTCCTCGCCCGACTCCCGCTGCAACCGCAGATCGTCGAAGATCTGCGCGAGGTGGATTTCGGGGCGTGGACGGGCCTTCGTTGGGACCAGATCGCTGAGCGGTTCGGTGTGACGGCCTTTGACTGGCTGGACAACCTGGAGCGCGGAACCATGCCCGACGCCGAGCCGGAGGAAATGTTCCGCCGGCGGCTCGATCGGGTTCTCCAACAGATTTTCAAGGACAGCGCGGGCAAGACGGTCGCTGTTGCCTGTCACGGCGGGGTGATTCGCATGGCGCTGGCCGTGCTTCTCGAGCTGCCGCTCCACAAGATGACCCACCTGGAAGTCGAGTACGCCAGCCTGACGTGGATCGACTGCCAGGGCCCGAAACGGGAGATGCAGCTCCACAACTTCACGCCCTGGCGGGATCTGTAGGGGCAGGTGACTTTCTCAGTGTCCTCCGTGACTGGCTCCGTGGCTCTGAATGGCCTGATTCGGGGGTCAGCTCGGCCGGGGTGCCTTACGTTCGACTCCGAAACGGTGGAGCACGTTCCGCAGGAGAGCGCCCCAGCGGGGGTCCGCGTGAAGCGCCCAGCCGGCTCCGATCGTTCCGGCATTGAAGACGGTTCCGCCGTCCTCGCGCTCCCACCAGATCATCTCTCCGCCCTGCTCGTTCGCGGGCTTGATGGGTCGGAAATAATAGTCGAAGGCCGACCCACCGTGCTGCCAGGGGATCACCCCATTCGCCAGGCGTCGGATCCCGGGCGGATCCACGGGCATCATGGCTCCGGGCGGGATCGGACCGCCTGCCATGGAGGCCAGCGTCGACAATCGGATGTCGAACTCGTGGCCGTTGGCCATCGGCATCGCACCGGGACCCGCCCAACCAAACCGATCGCCGGGCTTTAATCCGGTCTCCTCGGGTTCGTGGAAGACAGGGTGTTCAGTCGCCTCCGCGATCCAGGGTCCGAAGTTCTTCGCGTCCCCCTGGTTGTTCCAACCCAGCGTTTCCAAGCCGATCAGGGCCCAGCCCGGATACCCGCATTCGCGAAGCAATCCGCCCCGTTTCCCGTCGTGCGCGTGCCACGCCTCGCCCCGCTGTTCAGGCCGGAGTTGGTCACCCGGCGCGTCGACCTTGCGGCATTCCATCACCTCTCCCGAGTCGTCGAAGGTGACGCGCCAGAAGAGGGAATTCCCGCTCAACACCACTATCTTGCCGCCACCCGCCAGGAACGCCTGCAACGCCTGATACATTTCGATGGACCAGTACTCGCTGTGCCCGTTGATCACCCAGACCCGATGCCCCCGCATTCTTGCGCCGTCCCGATGCAGGTCGTAGTCGGTGACCATCTCATAGTCGTACCCTTCCCGTTCCAGCCACGTCTGGGCGAAGCGGTCGGCGCGCGCGAGGTGACTGTAATCCGTCGCGTCGCCGTAGCGCAGATAGGGACCCGACGCCGGCCACGGGATTCGCCGCCCCATTTGGTAGGTGCCCTGACCTGCGGCGTGCCCTCGATAGAACGAGTACGCCGGGGGATCCCCCGGAGAATTCGGATAGCCATCCGTCCCGCACAATTGCCGCGGACCCGGCCGGGGTTTTCCGAAGGCCGCCGCATTGTAGGCCCGCCACGTGTTCGTGGCGGCCAGGAGCAGAATGGGAGCCGGTCGCTGTCGGCGTGCCCGGCGCACCAGTACCACCGCGTGATTCCAGAATTCCTGGCCGCCGGCCTCCCATCGCAACCGCAGAACGTAAAGACCCGAACGGGCGTCCGACGGAACCCGCCACTCCAACGTCGGCTGCCAGTGGCAGTCGTAGAGGTCGTCGGAGGCGAGCCGAAGTCCGTGCCCGCGGTTCGCGTCGCCGCGGGGATCGTATTCCCCGAAACGGGGCACTGACGCGTCAAAGGAGGGACCGCCGATCATCCGGGTCCCGTGATTCACGAGCCGCCCTTTTCTTCCCTGGCGCGAGCGGTCGCCCAGGACGTGGCCGCGCTCCTCGGCGAAATCCCAGCAGGCGAGCACCGAAGCTCCCTTCGGCGCCTCCAGCCCGCGCGTCGCCATCCGTCGTGCCACTGTGGCTTCGTCCCAGGCCACCTTCGACACCGACACCATTGCGAGATCCCCATCCAGGAAGCGCGTTGCTTCACCCCGTTCACCCATGGCGCCCAATCGAATCGGATGCGCACCCGGCAGGAGGGGGCCCGCAAACGGGAATCGCCCCGCGAGTTGGCCATCGACCCAGACCTGCTTTTCCTGACCATCCCAACACGCCACGACGTGATGCCATCGACCGCGCTTCAGTTGGGCGGCGTTTGTCCGATGCACGAGCGCTTCATCCTCCGAGACGCCGTCACCGAGATAGAATCCCACGTAGCCGTCCTTCCCCACGCCCAGCGCCCAACCCTCCGAGGATTCCTTGTCCTCCTGACTCACCAAGCCCATCAGGCGGTCGATCCGCCATGGGCGAAGCCAGGCTTCTATCGTCAACGCCTTCAAACCCTTGGGGAGACCCTTGGGCACATGCCCGTACGAGCCGGGATGGATCGCTTGGAGCCGCGACGGGAGGTGTCCGAAATCCTCCACAAGGGTGTCCGAATCCGGATCATCCACCGATGTCCCAAGCCGATACACCGCGGCTCGACAAGCGTCATCCGCGCTCACTTGGAACCGCACTACTTCGCCCGGGAACGCACTCTCCCGGTCGGCATAGGCGTGGATACCGGGAACGGTCAATCCCCTGTGGGAAGGAAGGGCGTCGTTCCCGGAGAGACCGCGCTGCCCGAGGCTGTGCGCGGAGAGGGGTGTTGCGATGGCCAGAGCTGCGGCGGCGGTGGTGCCGTGCTTCAAAAATGCCCGTCGGGAAGGGAATGCGTCGCTCATGGGATGCAGGAGATTGTGCCGGATCGTTCGCTGTTGGTGGCGGCACGGCAATTTCTTTTGCGCCGCGGGTGGGACTGCTACCGTTGGCGCGACGATGAAGCCCACGCCTGCGCAGCTTTGGAGCCGTTTCCGGCAGTTGTATCGGGAATTCCCCTCCGCGGGGATTGCGGTCGACCTGAGCCGGTTGACGTTTGACGACGAGTTTCTTCCCCAGATGGCGGTGCCGATGGCCAAGGCGTTTGCCGCCATGAAGGAACTCGAAGCCGGGGCTATCGCGAACCCTGATGAAGAACGGCAGGTTGGTCACTACTGGCTGCGGAATCCGGCGATCGCCCCGGACCCCGATGTGCGCGAGGCCATTGCGGCCACCATTGAGGACATCCAAAAATTTGCGGCCGATGTCCATGAAGGCCGCATTCTCGGTGAGCGTGGCGCCTACACGAACCTTCTCGTCATCGGGATTGGCGGCTCGGCGTTGGGTCCGCAATTCGTTGCCCGGGCCTTGGGCCGTCCCCTCGCCGACAAGCTCGACGTCCACTTCTTCGACAATACCGATCCGGATGGCATGGACCGGACACTGGCGCCGATCGTTCACCAACTGGGCCAGACGCTGGTCGTGGTGATTTCCAAGTCGGGCGGCACGCCGGAGACCCGGAACGGCATGCTTGAGGCTGAGGAGGCCTACCGACGCGCCGGATTGAACTTCGCAAAGCACGCGGTCGCAGTGACCGAGTTTGCAGACAAGAGCAGCCTTTACGTCCGCGCCTGCGGGCAGGGCTGGTCCAAGATGTTCCCGATGTGGGATTGGGTGGGTGGTCGCACGAGTGAAACCTCCGCGGTCGGCCTCCTTCCGGCGGCGCTCCAGGGGTTGGACATCGCCCAAGTGCTCGCTGGCGCAAAGGCCTGCGACGAGGTGACCCGAAGTGTGA
>JBBQIU010000235.1:0-5594 GCA_038325245.1 Verrucomicrobiota bacterium | reverse complement strand
CCGTCGGCGTCAGTGAGAACATCATCACCGCCTCCCTCCAGGCCCTCGTCGACTCCATCGAGTACGCCCTGCTCGAGGGTTGACCCCCCTTGACAGTATGCATGCCCAAAACAGAGCACGCGTAGGCATGAAGATCCGAGTGATCGTCACGCTGGATCCCGAACTCCACGCCCGCGCCAAGCGGGTTGCCCCGGCGCGACGAACTTCGGTTTCAGGTCTGTTCGAGGAATTCCTCCGTGCCGCTCCGTCCACGCGCGGCGCGAAATCGCTCGTCGACGAGATGATCGGGTGCGCCGCACTTCGGGATTCCCCTCCCGGCGAAGACCCGCTCTTGGATGCGCTTCGTGCCCGGCACCTTGATCGCCACGCGACATGAGGATTCTCATCGATACGGATGTCCCATAGGTGCAGAAGCGTCGAAAACACGCAAAAACTCCGAAGCCGACCAGAGGGAGCGCGATACCATTGGGTTCAGGGACAGCGAATCCCGGCACGTCGGTCAGGATCGTTCGTCCGTTCAAATCCTGGACGTCGCGGAAATTCCCGTGGGGTTTATCGAACAGCTCCCTGAAGGCACCGATCTGCGCCGCCGACAACTCCATATTCTCGGCGAGAAGCACCCAGTTCACCGGTTCGATGTAAACGGTGCAAACGGACCCCTGAAAGTCAGACGGCCGGTCCGCCGGACGCCAGAATCTCCTTCACCACCGTCCCTTCCACGTCTGTCAGGCGAAAGTCCCGCCCGGCGTAACGGTACGTCAGCTTTTCATGATCGAAGCCGAGCAGGTGCAGGAGCGTGGCGTGGAGGTCATGGACATGGACCGGATTCTCCACAGCCCGGAATCCGAACTCGTCGGTCGCGCCATACACGGTTCCACCCTTCACCCCGCCCCCGCCCAGCCAGACCGTGAAGCCGTAGTGATTGTGGTCCCGGCCCTTGCCGTTTCCAGGCGTCCCGGGGGCCGGCAATTCAACCGCCGGCGTGCGTCCGAACTCCCCACCGCAGATCACCACGGTGTCCTCCCACAATCCACGCTGCTTCAGGTCCGTGAGGAGGGCCGCGATCCCCTGGTCGACTTCGCCGGCCAGTTTCCGATGCGCGTCCGCGATCATGTCGTGGCTGTCCCACGGCTGGACGTCGCCGTGATAACACTGCACGACCCGGACGCCGCGCTCGATCAACCGCCGGGCGATCAGCAATTGCCGCGCCTGCACGGTGTCGCCGTATAGCTTCCGGATGGATTCCGGTTCCTTCGTGTAGTCGAACGCGTCGGTCGCCTCCATCTGCATGCGGTAGGCAAGTTCGAAGGACTGAATGCGCGCCTCCAGTTGCGGATCCGATTCGCGGCCCCGCCGATGCTCCGCGTTGAGGGTTCCCAGCAAATCCAACTGTCGTCGCTGGGCCTCCCGCGACTGGCGGGCGTTCGTGATGTTCTCAATCAGCTTCTCCGGACGCGTCTCCTTCGTGTTGATATGGGTGCCCTGGTAGATGCCGGGGAGGAAGGCAGCCCGCCAGTTGGAGACATCCGCCACCGGAAGCCCCGGGCACATCGCGATGAAGCCCGGCAGGTTCTGGTTCTCCGTCCCCAGCCCATACGTGATCCACGCCCCGTAACTCGGACGCGACAACCGTTCGTCCCCGCAATTCATGAGCCGCATCGACTGCTCGTGATTGGGCGTGTTCGCATGCATCGACCGGACGAAGCACAGGTCGTCGACGTGCTCCGCCGTCTTCGCGAAAATCTCGCTCACCTCAATGCCGCTTCTTCCATAAGGCTTGAAGGCGAATGGCGACGGCAGGGCCGCGCCGAGCGGACGCTCCGTGGTCAGGTTGCCGGAAGGAAGGGGCTTCCCCGCATACCGCATCAGGGCGGGTTTCGGATCAAACGTGTCAACCTGGGAGGGGCCGCCGTTGAGATAGATGTGAATCACGTGCCGCGCCCGGGGCGCGAACTGGGGCTGACGTGCCGCGAGAGGATTCACCTCGGACGCCCCGGCAGAGGGCGCCAGGAGTCCGGCCCGATCCAAGAGTCCGGTCAATCCCAGGAAACCAAGTCCGGTCCCCATCTCCCGAAGCATCGTGCGTCGCGACTGGAATGCCCGGCGCCGGGAGTGGCCGTTTGAGGTGAATTCTCGTGCTGGGTTCATTCGGTAAAAACGGCTTCGTTGGAGATCAACAACGCCTGGGCCAGTTGGGCCAATGGGGTCCAGTCCCCGGGACGGGCCTCTCCGTCGGGCAAATCCCGCTGCCCGGCCTTCAAAAATGCCAGGGCCGCCTGTTCCTCCCGTTCGTTCGGCGAGCGGCCCAGGACCCGCCGGAATAGTCCCTGCACCCGTTCACGGTCCTCGGTTGCGTCATTCACCTCCGGCAACTGGGCCAGGGCGATCGCCTGAACCTGGACGAAAGGCGAATTCAAGGCGTACAACGCCTGCTGCGGAACGGTCGTCCTGGGACGACGCTCCGCACATTGATCCGGAATGGCGAAATCGAAGGACCGGAACAAGCCGGGCAGGTTCTGGCGGTCGATCAGTCCGTAGAGGGTTCGTCGTCGATTCTCGGGATCCTCCGCAACATCCACAGGGCGACCCCGCATCGTGGGCTCCAGGCGCCCGCTCACCGCCAGCATCGAGTCCCGCATCACCTCGACGTCCAATCGCCGACGGGGAAAACGCCACAACAGCCGGTTGTCCGGATCCGCTGCCTCTCCTTTTGAGACGAGCGCGGCGTCTGGAATGGGGCTCTGCTGATAGGCGTTGCTGAGCACGATGTGCCGGTGCATCGCCTTCAGTCTCCATCCGGAGGCGATGAATTCACGGGCCAGCCAGTCCAACAGGGCCGGATGCGTGGGCGGATCGCTCCGCGTCCCGAAATCTCCAGGCGACGCGACCAGTGGTTCACCGAAATGGTGCATCCACACCCGGTTCATGAAGACCCGCGCGGCCAGCGGATGGCTTGGATCGGTGATGGCGGCGGCAAGTTCCAGCCGGCCACTCCCCTTCCCAAAGCGTTGGGCTTCCCCGTCGCCCAACACGCTCAGATAGCCCTGGGGCGCGGGCCGCTCAGGCCTCGAGGGATTGCCGCGAAGGAACACTCTGGACTCAACCCGCTCCGGCAGGTCCGCCACGACCATCGCCCGCGCTGGCGGCGCGTTGGTGGCATGCGCCGCCACCTTGTCGAGCGCCAGCGCCAGACTGCCGTACCGATCCTTCTCCGGACGTGACATGTGATCTGGCGTGTCGCGACGCTCGAACGCGACCGGCCCATCCCGCCCCGCCACGACCTCCAACAGTTCTGCGCGGTCTTCGACTTCCTCCAGCGGAACGTCGGCCGGCGCTTTGGACGCCTCATATAGCCTTCGTAGAAGGTCGCCGTAAGCCTTCGCCACGCCCGCACGGTCCACCGGCGACGCCTCCATCAAAGCCCGTACGACCATCGGGTTCCATCGACTCGCCCCGCCTCCTGTTCGCAGGGCCGTTGTCACAGCGTCGCTCGCGATCGAGTCCCTTCCGATCGCCGGCGCCGCCTCAAGCGCCGCCATCGCCACCGACCATGGGCCGAACACCGAATCCTCGGGCCGCGCCCGCTCCTCCACATACCGCCGGGTCCGTAACATGAGGCGCGGACGAAAATCGTCGGGCGTGAGGGAAAGCGCGAACTGCGCCGTCTCGGTCAGGTCCGGCTTTGTCGTCGCGGCCCGAACAAGATAGTTCCCCACCCGTAGTCGCAGGACTTCGGTCAACCGCGCGAACTCGGCGTCGATGTGACTCTCCAATTCCGCGCGGGCTTTCCCGAGACGTTCCTCGAATTCCATTCCCCCGGTCACCGCGGCGGGATCCTCGATCAGGGGGAGCGCGTAGGGCCGCTCCGTCGAAGCGAAGACCCCGTAAAGCCCGTAGTAATCCTCCATGGTGATGGCGTCGAACTTGTGGTCATGGCATCGGGCGCACGCGACCGTCAGCCCCAGTAAGCCCCGGCTTACGGTGTCGATCTGATCGTCGATCTGATCATGGGGGTTGTTGTCGAACAATCGCCCCAGCGTGAGGAAACCCAGCGCCGCCAGACGCCACCCCGGAACCTTCGGTTCCACCAGATCCGCCGCCAGTTGATCCCGCACAAAGGCGTCGAATGGCAGATCCTCATTAAACGCTCTCACCACGTAATCGCGATAAGTGTAGGCGTAAGGCCGGATCGCGTCGCGCCCGTACAGCAGCACCAGATCCTTGGTGTCGGCATACCGCGCCACATCCAGCCAGTGCCGCCCCCAACGCTCCCCGTAACGAGGATCCGCCAGCAATCGGTCCACCACACCCGCCAGCGCTTCCGTCGATGCATCCCCTGCAAACGCCTCCACCTCCTCGTACGTCGGAGGCAATCCGATCAGGTCGAAGTACACCCGGCGGAGCAGCGTTCGGGCATCGGCCCGCGGCGCAAACCCAAGGCTCCTGCTCTCGAGCTTTTCCAGCAGAAACGCATCCACCGGAGAACTCACCGCGTCGGCCGCCGTGACACTCGGAATCGGCGGACGTTCGATCGGCCGAAAGGCCCAGTGATCCCGCGCCTGCTCAAAGGACTGACCCGGCGCACCTTCCGCGCGCGGCAGGTCTCCGGCCAATGCCCACCCAAGGACCCCGATTGCGAACGAGAGGATTGGTCGGCTCATGGTGGCGAACCCTTAGTTCGCAGGGTCCGGTCTGCGCGTCAATTGCAAGCTTCCCAGAACCGCGTTCGTACAGGACGCGCCCTTCGAGAATCAGAGGTCCAGAACCTGAAGGTGTTTGGCGAAAACCAGGACGTGGCGGCAGTCGCGACCTCCCCGAGCGGAGATGAGGCGCTTGGGAAGGCTCTTCGTGTTCTTCTGGGTCGTCGGATGGATCTTTCGGGACCCGATTCTTCCTCCGTCTTTTCGGCTCAACACCATGGAGCTTCTCTTTGCCACAAAGAACGCAGGGAACGCAGAGACTTGGAAGGTCGGGATCGGCTTCCCAGGTACCACCCATCCCCCCAAAGGGTGAAAAAACGGGCGAGGCGTACTCCAGGCAATCCATCATCCCCTTCCTCCGCAATCGGTTATCCGTATTGGAAGGACGCGTCCTGCCCGCGTTCGGTGCATCCCCGAGTTGTTGGTTGTCTGTGAAAAAAGGAGATCCATCGACTACCCGGGGATGCACTGTCCCGCGCTAGCGCGCCCCTTCATCGGCGATCACGCCCCTCAACCCCTCCAGGAACTCCACCGTGAAGCGGGACGCGCTCTCGGCCGTCAGGTGCGACCCGTCATAGCTCTCGAGGCCCAGCGTCTCCGGCGCCACGAACGGCACCCCCAACTCCCGCGCCAACGCCTCCCCCTGCTCCCTGTGGCCCACCGGACTCGGCACAAACGTCAGCACCAGTCGCGCGCCCCGCCGCGAGCACTCGGCCTGAAATGAACGCGCCACCTTCAAGACCTGCGGATCCAGGGCGGGTTGTCGCAGACGCGGCGGATCAAAGGCCTGGGCCTGTTGCGGAACGAAATACGCCTGCCACCCCCCATCGATCCGCGATCGCAACCAGACCGATTTAGTCCGATCCACCGAAAGAAAGGGCATCCACCGGTGCC
>JBBQIU010000234.1:0-5608 GCA_038325245.1 Verrucomicrobiota bacterium | reverse complement strand
AGGAGATCGGCGGTGAGGCGGAGATCGAAGGCGGAGTCGGAACTGCTGGCGGATGCCTGGTGGACTTCGACGGCGAGAAAGTTGTCGCCGGGGGTGAGGCGAGCGGGATCGACGTCACGTTCGAAGTAAGTTGTTTCGGCGGAGCCCCCGACGGTCGAGGACGCAAGGGTTTGGGCGGTGAGTGTTCCGTTGGGAAGGTTGTCCCGGTAAAGGGCGGCGCCATTCAGGTAAACGGCGGCGCCGTCATCGCGGAGGAGTCCGATGCGGACGTTGGTGAGGCGGGCGGGGTCTTCGATGGAGAACGAGCGGCGGTACCAGGTGGTGATGAACTTGCGCGACGCGTCGGTGCCAAAATCGACGACGGTCGTTTCGCGGTCGCCTCCGTAGCCGAGGATGGCGGGGCCGACGTTCCAATCGGCGTCCTCAAAATCGGCACGGATCCAGGAGGGGTCGGGTGCGGTGCCCCTGTCCCAGTAGCGCCAGGCCGACCCGGCGGCGAGGAGCGTGACGGTGCGACGCTGGACGACGTCGACGGCGGCGAAATCCAGGTTCGATCGATCGGTCTGGAGCGCGACGGGGTTGTTGAAGGTGACGGGTTCGAAGGCGGTTCGTTCGAAGACGGCGTTGAGTGTGTAGGTGCCGCGGCTCAGGCCGGTCAATGTGTAGCGTCCGGTGCTGTCGGTGTAGGCGATGCGGTCTGCGGAGGCGGAGATGCGTACACCGGAGACCGGTTCGCCATCGGCGGTGACACGGCCGGAGAGTCGGAGGGTGGGTGGCGAGCCGATGCGAATGAGCACGGAGGCACGTGCGGTGCCGCCTTTCAGGTCGCTGGCGGTGCAATGGACGACGTAGTCGCCGTTGGCGGACCAGCGGTGGGTGAGGTTGGGGGTGTTCGAGCCGAGGGATTCATCGGAGAACTCCCAGAAATAGGCGAGGGAATCGCCGTCGGGATCCGTCGCGACGGCTTGAAATTCGAAGGTGGTGGAGGTGGCGCCTTCGACAAGGGGAGCGAGGAGTTGGAGGGTGGGCGGGCGGTTCTCGGGGAACGCGCCTCGATGAACGGCGACGTCGATCCAGGCGGGATTGGAACCGCCTCTGGCGAGTGGGGTGATGTGGATGCCGGCGGTGGGATCGGAGTAGGTACGGCCGAGGACGACGGCGGCGTCGTCTTTTTCGCCGGGGGTTCCGGGGGTGGTGTCGAGGAGGAGGCTGGATTCACTGCCGCGCCCGGTCCAACGGAGGCCGATGCCATTCAGGAGCCATCGATTGCCGGAAAATCGCTGTCGGAATTCAACCCAGTAATTGGTGCGGGAGTTGGCGAAGATTTGGAGCCCGCGGCTGCCGGCGATGGCGTTGGTCTGGTCGTGGGCGTGGATGCGGTAGGTGCCGTTGGTGGTGGCGACGGTGAATTCGCCGGTCCGGAGCCAGCCGAGGAGGCGTTTGTATCGGGCGTTGAAGTGGTTGTTGCCGGCGTTGGCCGCGCCCATCGTGTCGAACTTGTCGCCGTATTCGATGCTGTCGCCGGGGCCGGTGACGGTGGCGCCGCCGGTGTCCCAGAAGTTGGCGTGTTTCAGCCCGTAATTGTGGCCAAGCTCGTGCGCCGTGACGCCCGTGGAGGAGGTGCCGCGGATCCAGGCGCCCGGGGCGCCGACGAATCCGAGTCCGGCCCAGCCAAAGCCGGCCACGCTGCGGAGGCAGGTGATGTCGTAGTCGTAGCTGGAAAGAACGTAGCCGGCGTTCCGCGCCGCCTGACGGGCGTCGTTGCGCAGGTCGCCCGCGTCGTCATTGGAACCGTAGCTGGCGGCGGTTCGAGGCATTCGCAGGACTGGAGTGACGGCGGAACCAGCGCCGATCTCGAAGAAACCGGCGCGGCCGTAGGAGTTGTTCTGGTAGAACCGATGAAGTTCGCGGGTGAGATTTGTGGCGCGGTCGGCGCTGAAGGATTCGCCGGTGAGGTCGGAGAAGTCGACGCGGATGAAGAGCAGTCGCTGCATGCCCTCGGTCGCGGGCGAGGCGGCGACGGGAGCGCCCTCAGGGAAGCCGGGTTGGGTTACCGTTCCGATGGCGGCAAGGCGCGCCTCGAAGCGGGAGGCGTGTTCCGGGCAGCACAACAAGACGGGGATTCCGTAAGCTTCGAGGGCCAGCGCGAGCGGATTGGCCGCGGGATGATCCGGGGCTTCCGGGCAAAGCACGCCGGGTTGTGCGGCCAGGAGGTTTTGGGTGGCGGCAGGATCGAGTTCGCGGAAGGGGCTTTCGGCGACAGCCATGACACGGTCGATGGCGATGCCGTGAAGCGAAATTTCACGGAGAGTGGGTTGGTTCAGGCGTTGCCCGTAGACGAAGGCGGTAAAGCGGCGGCCATTGAGGACGACATAGCGTTGCAAGGGTTGGACCTCCGATTCCCGGCCGGGTTCAGGGAGAGCACAGAGCACCTCGAAGTCGCCTCGTCCGGACACCCGTTCCTCCACAAGGGCCAGGACGTGGGCGGGCAAGGTGGCGCGGACGGTGTCGGGAAGGGCGAGTTCGAGGGCGCGCCGGGGATCGGAGCGGATGAGTTCCTCGAGTTCCTCCCGACGGAGGGCGGCGAGGCGAAGGCCCTCGGTTTCGGAAGCGGCGGCTTCGGATGGGCTTAGGCCCGGAACCGTGCCTGCGTGGCGTTGGAGCCATTCGTCGAACGCGGCGAAGGCGCGATCGCTGGCGGTGGGTAGGGGTTGGGCGGTCGAAGGCGATGCCTTGGCGGCGACGGGGCTGGGCGGGTGTGAGTCGGGAGCCGTTGAGGTTGGAGCCCGAGGGGGTGGTTCTGAAGTCAGCGATCCTGGGACGGAGGCGGCCAGGGGTTCCGTAGGTGGATTTCGGGAGAGCGTGGGGTTCGAATACCGGGACGCGACGAGGGCGAGGAGGAGGAGGACGACAATGGCAGCGGCGGAGAACTTCATGGGGTGGTGGACCGGGCCCGACGTTGCGCGAATGAATCACATTTGTGGGATTCGCGCAAAGGCCAGGGGAAATCCCGCTTGCTCCGGGGCGGTGTCGCGTGTAACCAAGGAGCGGTCTTGGCGTCCGCAAGGGGCGCTTCCGATGTGCGCGCGTGGCGGAATTGGCAGACGCGCTAGATTCAGGTTCTAGTGAGTAACATCGTGCAGGTTCAAGTCCTGCCGCGCGCACCAATCGGATCAGGTCGGATCAGGTCGGATCGGCATCATTGCAGATTCTTTGGGAGTTCCTGGATATTGACTTCCTGGATGAGCGGCGGGTTTTCGGGGGTCAGGGTGAAGAAGACTTCGATGTCGGCCTTGGCGCCCCGCAGGGTCACGGTTCCTCGCAATTGATTCTCAGCGCGGAGGGCTTCGACGGCTTGGATCTCGCCCGCCTTTTCCCAGGTTTCGCGAGATTTTGATTTCAAGGACTTCAAAGGGTTGTCCGGAAAGAAATTCTCCGCGAAGATCCCCGAGCCTTCGGCGTGGTTCCAATCGGGGAGGAGTCGGACGAGCGTGTTGGCGCGTTCACGGAGGATCGCGGAAGGGGGGAGCTCAAGGGGTTTGAGATCGGCGCGGTCGATGAGCATTTCGAGGACTGCGGTGTTGATGGCCGAGAATCCGACGTACGTCACATTGCCGAAGGCGACGATGCCGATGCCGTAGTCGGGAAGGATGCGCCATTGGCTTCCGAAGCCGGGCAATCCGCCCGAGTGCCCGATGCGGACGCGCTGATGACAATCCAAGCCCCATCCGAGTCCGTAGCCGTAGGCGGAGACGGTAGGGCAGGGGTTGTCTTGGGAATCCTTGACCTCAAGGTTGTGGCCACTGATTCGCCACGGGTGATGCATCTCTCTGAGGGAACTGCGTCGGAGGACCGACGGTTCCGGGTCACTTCGTGGAGGCCAGGCGGAGAGATGGAGGGCGATGTAGCGGGCGAAATCCTCCACGGACGACAGCATGCCACCCATGGGTGCGAAGCTGCCGTCCCCGAGTAGTTCCTCCTCGTGCCATGCGTCCTCCTCCCAGCGATAGCCGTGGGCGAGCCGGTCGGGAGGCACGTCGCCGGGTTTCCAAAAGGTCGAGTTCATCCGCAGGGGACCGAGAATATTCTTCGAGATGTAGTGCTGGCACGACAGGCCTGAGACTCGCGCCACGGCCCGGCCAAGGAGGGCGAAGCCGAGGTTGCTGTATTCATAGGCGGTGTCTGGCGTGCTCGAGAACCGGGCCGGCATCCGGATCAGATCGACGAGGTCCTGATCGGTGTCGGCAAGTTGGCGGTCGCCCCAGGGGTTGTCTTCGGGAAATCCGGCGCCGTGGGTGAGGAGATGTCGGAGAGTGATGGGCGGCGCGTCCCGGGTGAGCAGGGGGAGTCGGCGCAGTTCGGGAAGGTAACGGGACGCGGGACGATCGAGGTTGAGACGGCCGGCGTCGCGCAGGCGAAGGATGGCCATGGCCGTGAAGCTCTTGGTCATCGAGGCGATGCGGAAGACGCTTTGAGGCGTGGCTGGAGTCTGACGCTCGAGGTGGGTGAAGCCGTGGGCGCCGGAGAAAACCAGTGTGTCGTCGACCACGAGACCCCACGCGCTACCGGGAATGTGATTGGACAGGGCGTGGTTCCGGTAAAGGGCGTCGACGTCGGCGGCCAGGGCGCGGACGCGGGAGGCGCGGTCTGGAAGGGAAGGATCGAAGGCCGGCGGCTGATACGAAGGAGAAGGTTGGGAATCCCGTGACGAAGGGAGGGCGGATTGCAGGGTGAGGGTGAGGGCAACGGCGGTGGCCAGAATATGGGAGAGGCGTGGCGGGCGCATGGGAGGGGATTGGGGCGACGGGTTGGGACGATGGCGGGTAGGGGAGCGGGTGGCGAGGCGTTAGCGGAACGATTCCGGTGAAATCAAGAGGCGCGTCGCGCGCAGGGGGGAAGAAAGCGAAGAGAGTCCGAGGGTGCTCTCGAATTGGGAAATCGGATTGTTTGGGAGGAGTCCACGGGGCATGAAGGGCGGGTGACCCCGGACGAACGCCGCACGGCTCGATCATGGCATGCCTGGATCGCGGCGTTGGGGCCGGGTGCGATCGTGGCTTCGCTGACGATCGGCACGGGTGAGCTGATCTTCTCGAGCCGGGCGGGGGCGCTGTTCGGCTACCGGACGCTGGGCCTGTTCACGCTGGTGCTGCTTTTGAAATGGGCGCTGGTTTTTGCGAGCGCCCGGCAATGGGTTTACTCGGACGTTCATCCGCTGCGGCGCTGGGCGGAGCTGCCAGGCCCGCGAGGTTGGCTGCCCTGCGCCCTCCTGGTGGTCGCGGCGCCGGCCTTTCCCGTGTGGGTGAGTTTTCACTCGGGGACCCTGGGAACGTTGGTGGGGGCGATGACGGGAACGCGAGAGGCGTTGGGTGGGAATGCGACGCTGCTGTGGGGGGGGGCGTTGCTGGTCGGTGCGCTGGCGCTTTCCGTCACCGGTGGTTACGCGCGCCTGGAGCGGTTTCAGGCGGTGGTGGTGGCCGTGATGCTGGTGACGGTGGTGGTGGCGTTGGTTCTGCTTCGCCCGGATGGGGCTGCAATGCTTTCAGGGTTGGTCTGGGTGGGGCCACTGGAGTACCCGGCATGGGCACAGGCGCTTCCGGAGTTCCGTGAA
>JBBQIU010000233.1:0-5619 GCA_038325245.1 Verrucomicrobiota bacterium | reverse complement strand
CGGGTCGGAGGGCTATGGAAAGGCGTTTCTCAGGCTCGACAATGGATTTCGCCGGGAGGATTCGGTGAAGGATATCGGGGTGTTTCTGGATTGGATCGATGGTCAGGCGGGGCTCGATGCGAGCCGTGTGGGAGTGTATGGCGGGAGCTATGGAGGGTACATGGTCCTGGCCTCCCTGGTTCATTTCGGGGAGCGACTGCGGTGCGGCATCGACGTCGTGGGCATCTCCAACTTCCTGACGTTCCTGAGGAACACACAGGACTATCGGAGGGACCTTCGGCGTGCGGAGTACGGCGACGAACGGGATCCGGAGATGGCGGCCTTTCTGCGACGGATTTCACCGCTGACGAACGTCGACCGGATCCGGAAGCCGCTGATGGTGGTTCAGGGAATGAATGACCCGCGGGTGCCGGTGACCGAATCGGAACAATTGGTAAAGGCGATCCGGGACCATGAGGGAACCGTCTGGTATCTCCTGGCGAAGGACGAGGGGCACGGTTTCACGAAGAAGCGGAATGCCGACTTTCTGTTCCTGACCCTGGTGCAGTTCCTGAGGGAGTATCTAGTGGAATGAGATCCTACAAGCCCCCTTCGGTTTCCATCCCGGCACGGCGCAGCACGGCCCGGGCGACCGCGGCGGGGTCGAGGCGGAGCATGCAGGCATGGGGTTCGTAATCCTTGGTGGTGCAGGTGCGCCGATAACAGGGACTGCACCGAAGCCCCACGCAGAGCACCTCATTCGCGTCGCCGTATGGACCGGTGTACTCGGGGGAGGTCGGGCCGAACAAGGCGACGACCGGTGTTCCAACAGCGACCGCCATGTGCATCGGGCCGGTGTCCGTCGAGAGCACGACCCGGGCCCGACGGAACACTGCGGCGAGGGTTTGGAGGGCGGTCCGGCCATCGATGCGGAAGGCGGGACGCTTCAACAGGGCGAAGATGGCATCGAGATCCGCGCGATCACCGGGCGCTCCGGTAAACACGGATGGCAGCCCGGCTGCGTGGAGTGAGTCGGAGACGGCGGCGAAGTGACCGGGGCTCCAGTTCTTCGTGGGCCAACGGGTCATGGAACTGATGGCGACGAACGACGTTCCGTTTCCGAGGCCGGATTGCTCGAGAAGACCATCGGCCTCGTTTTGGCGCGCGGGGGGGATGGGAAAGTCATACGCGAGGGGGAGCCTTGGGAATCCGAGGCCTTCGAGGAGTCGGAGATTTCGTTCGACGGCGTGCGCGTGGGGGGCGGTGACGGTGACGCGTTCATTGAGAGCAAGCCATGCATGTTCGTCGTGGCGCTGGCCGGGCCCATAGCCCGCCTTGCGACGGCCTCGGGCGAGGGCGACCCAGACGGCGCTCTTGAGCAGTCCCTGAAAGTCGATGACCAGATCATAGTGTGTGTCCCGGAGTTCCCGAACGAACGAGAGCACGGACGAGGCAAGCGCCCCCCAGCGGACCCGCCGCGCGAGGGATTTCCAGGAACCGCGCTGCCACACGATGACCCGATTCAAGGCGGGATGGCCGTGGAGGAGGTCCTGGGCGGGTTCCTCGACGAGCCAGGTGATTTGGGCGTCGGGCCTGGCACGCCGGAGGGTTGTCAGGGCCGGGAGAGCATGGGTGACGTCCCCCAAGGCGCTGAGCTTGACGATGAGAATGTTCAAGGGGCGGACGGCGGCGAGGACTCCAAGTGGCGCCGCAACGCGGGGTGCAGACTAGACCGAAGGCGAAGGATGTGACGAGCCTGAGCGAAGCGCTTGTCTCGCGGCGGTCGGTCGGAGAAGGATGGCGCGTGGCCATGAAACTAGGCTTCGTTTCGGCGATTCTTCCCGAACTCACACTCGAGGAAGTGCTCGCCTTTGCCGCGGCCGAGCGGTTCGGGTGCGTGGAGGTGATGTGCTGGCCCGTGGGCCGGGCGGAGCGGAAGTTTGCGGGCGTGACGCACCTCGACGTGAACGGGTTCACGAAAGGGCGCGCCGAGGAGGTTCATGACCTTTGTGCGAAGCACGGTGTCTCGCTCTCGGGCCTGGGGTATTACCCTAATCCGCTCGATCCGGACCCGACCGTGTCGAAGGTGGCGGTAGACCAGATCCGGAAGGTGATTCGGGCGGCGGAAATACTAGGCTTAAAGTGGGTGAACACCTTCGTGGGACGGGACTGGACGAAGAGCGTCGACGACAATTGGCCGCGGTTTCTGAAGGTTTGGCGGCCGCTCATCGCGTTTGCGGAGGACCATGACATCCGGATCGGTATCGAGAACTGCCCCATGTCGTTCACCCGGGACGAATGGCCCGGCGGGAAGAATCTGATGACCACCCCTGTGATTTGGCGGCGGGCCTTCTCGGACATTCCGTCGAAGCACTTCGGGTTGAATTACGATCCGTCGCACTTCGTCCTGCAGCACATGGATCCGGCGAGCCCACTCAAGGAATTCCAGGACAGAATTTTCCACTTCCACGCGAAGGACGTGAAAATTCGGCGGGACCGGATCAACGACGTGGGCATTCT
The DNA here is from genome assembly GCA_038325245.1 of Verrucomicrobiota bacterium. Classification (GTDB taxonomy): domain Bacteria; phylum Verrucomicrobiota; class Verrucomicrobiia; order Limisphaerales; family CAIMTB01; genus CAIMTB01. The sequence continues at coordinate 3,120 of JBBQIU010000233.1, read as the reverse complement.
GGCGCATCCCCTGGAGTGGCATCAGCCGCGAATCCCGGGTTACGGAGAAATGGACTGGGGCCGATTGCTGGGTGCATTGATGGAGACGACGTACCGGGGGCCGGTCTGCATCGAGGTGGAGGACGACACCTTCGGCAAGTCCCTGACAGGCCGGCAGGCGGCCTTGCGGGTGGCTGGAAATGTGTTGAGGCCGTTCTTCGGCTTCGGGTCATGAATCCTCCCGCCCATTTCCGCCACTGTCCCGCCTGCGGCGCGGCCCGTCCGGCGGATCGGATGGCGTCGCCTTTCGAATGTGGCGCCTGTGGATTCACGTACTTCTTCAACGCGGCCATCGCCGCCGTCGCGTTTCTGCGGCGAGACGACGGACGGGTGTTGTTCATCCGACGGGCCCGGGAACCCGCCAAGGGCCAGCTCGCGCCTCCGGGTGGTTTCGTGGACATCGGGGAGCGGGCGGAGATGGGGGTTCGGCGGGAAGTTCGGGAGGAAGTGGGTCTGGAGATCGGGGAGCCGGCGTTTCTGGGCTCGTTTCCGAACGAGTATCTTTATAGGGACGTGACCTATCCGGTGTTGGATTTCTTCTTCACAGCGACGGCTTTGAAGCCGGAGGCGGCGCAGGCGCTGGATGACGTCGCTGGAGTGGTCTGGCTGGACCCCGTGAGCGAAGTGACGCCGGAGGAACTGGCATTTCCGTCAATGCGGGCGGCGTTGCTCCTGCTGCGCGAACGGCTGCGTCTCGGAGGATCGGGAACGCCGGCAGGACGCGTCCTTCAATACGGATAACCGATTGCGGAGGAAGGGGATGATGGATTCCCAGGAGTACGCCTCGCCCGTTTTTTCGCCCTTCGGGGGGATGGGTGGACGTGGGAAGGCGATCCCGTCCTTCCAAGTCTCTGCGTTCCCTGCGTTCTTTGTGGCAAATCCATCCCGGTCCGGCGCTTATGTCCGTCGCATTCACGCGGGCCTGGAGGCCTGCCCGTTTGGACTTGGGCCACAGGGAACGCAGAGAGCGCAGAGAAGGAAACGAGAGAGGCCCGGTTCCTCCGAAGCGGCACGGACACTTCAGCGGCATTGCGAAGAGAAGCTCCATGGAGTTGAGCCGGAAAGACGGAGGAAGAATCGGGTCCCGAAAGATCCATCCGACGACCCAGAAGAACACGAAGAGCCTTCCCAAGCGCCTCATCTCCGCTCGGGGAGGTCGCGAATGCCGCCACGTCCTGGTTTTCGCCAAACAGCTTCAGGTTCTGGACCTCTGATTCTCGAAGGGCGCCTCCTGGAACATAGGAGGGGAGTCAGGATTGATGTCGCGCCCCCCGGAGCGGTCGTGGCAGTTTTCCGCCATTCCACAAACACGTTGTCATGGTCCGATTGAATCCATCGCGTGAAGCACGAGATCCCAACCTAGAATTCGTCCTCATGGAAACACCCTGCTCAAAGACCCCGTCACCCACCCAGGACGGTGTTGCGTCGACACCGCCGAGACCGCAGATCAACCGCCGGGCCGCGTTGAAGGCGACCGTGGCTTCCGTGGGGTTGTCGGCGATGGCCTTCGAACCCGGGACAGTGCGGGCGGCGGAAGCACCGAAGCCGGACCTGCGCCGCGGCTCGTTGAAGCGGTACGACATGCTCAAGTCGATCAACCTTTGGGCGTTCCCGTATCCGCAGAGGATGAACCTGAGGGAATGCCTGCAATTGGCGAAGGACGCGGGGTTCGATGGCATCGAATTGAACTATGACCTCGAGAGCGATCTGTCCCCGAAGTCGGGGACCCGCGACTACGAGGCGATCCGGCGGATGGCGGACGACATCGGCATCCGGATCAGCGGCCTGTGTTCGTTCCTCTTCTGGCCGTATCCCCTGACCAGCAACGATCCAACGAAACGCGAGCGCGGGCTGGAGTTGGCGGGGAAGATCGGGCAGGCGGCGCATGACCTGGGGGTGGAGAATGTCCTGGTGGTTCCGGGGGCGGTTCATATTCCGTGGCGGACGGATCATGAACCGGTTCCAAACGATGTCTGCGATCGGCGGGCGCGGGAGGCGGTGGGCCAGTTGGTGAAGCAGGCCGAAAGGCTGAAGATCACGCTCAACATCGAGAACATTTTCTTCAACGGCTACCTGATGACGCCGATGGAGATGAACGGTTTCGTGGATCCCTTCGGAAGCGACCGCGTCCGGGTCCACTTCGATACCGGCAACATCGCAATGTTCCAGTTCCCGGAGCACTGGATTCCCTTGCTTGGGGCACGGACGAAGAACGTCCACCTGAAGGAATTCACCAAGAAGGGGACCGATTATTCGCTGGAGACCTTCCGGCCCCTGCTCGATGGGACGACCGACTGGCCCGCCGTGACCGAGGCATTGGACCGGGTTGGGTATCGGGGATACCTGACTTTCGAGTATTTCCATCCGTACACGCACTATCCGGAGGCGCTGATCTGGCAGACCTCGGATTCGCTGGACCGGATTCTCGGGCGGAAGGCCTGAAGAGATTGGTGCTTGGGATCGCGTCGATGGCCGGGGAGGATTGCCGGACGATTTTTCGACGGCACCCCGTTCCATGAGTTCGACTTCGACGATCCCCGCGCTGCTCTCGGTGAGCGACCTGCGCCTCGTGTTTGGCCTGCAACCCCTGCTGGATGGCGTGACCCTGTCCGTGCTTCCTGGCGAGAAGGTCGGGTTGGTGGGCCGCAATGGATGCGGCAAGACCAGCCTGTTCCGCATCCTGGCCGGCGAGACCCATGCCGACAGCGGGGAGATTTCGCAGCGACGCGGATTGCGCGTGGGCTACCTGCCGCAGGAGTTCGAATTGCAGGGCGACCGCACGGTCGGGGAGAACATCGAGGCCGGTGCGGCCGATCTTCTGGAGTGGGTGCGCCGCTACGAGGCGGGCGAGGGAAGCGATGCCGAACTGGCCACGCTTCAACACGATATCCAGCATGCCGATGGCTGGCATTTGCAGGCCCGGGTCGAGGCGGCGGCGTCGGCGCTTGGAACGCCACCGCTGGACGCCCTCGTTGGGCCACTCTCCGGCGGGGAGAAGCGACGGGTGGCCTTGTGCCGTGCCCTGGTAGGCCAGCCGGACCTGCTGCTTCTCGACGAACCGACCAACCACCTGGACTCGGA
>JBBQIU010000232.1:0-5632 GCA_038325245.1 Verrucomicrobiota bacterium | reverse complement strand
TCCGCACACACCCCCGGAGCGGTTACTCACCCATTACCGCGCCCGGACGAATGCGGTTCCGGTCGCCCGTTACTGGGGGATGGTGGAGTGGTTTGACGAGACCTGCGGGCAATTGCTGGATGCGATCGAGGCGCGGGGGCTGACCCGGCAGACACTGGTTGTCTACGTGACGGACAATGGCTGGATCACGGATCCGGCAACGGGACGATTTGCCGCGAAGTCGAAGCAGTCTCCGTACGACGGCGGCCTGCGAACGCCGATTCTGCTGCGGTGGCCGGGGACGATCCGACCCGGGCAGGAGGATGTGCCGGTGAGCAGTCTGGATTTGGTGCCCACGATCCTGCGGGCGGCGGGTCTTCGGCGGCGGGAGGGATTGCCAGGAGTGGATCTGCTGGATCGACCCGCGGTTCAAAGGCGCCGAGGCGTCGAAGGCGCTTGCTTCACCCACGATGCCGTGGACATGGACCGGCCGGAGAGCGGCCTGCGCTGGCGCTGGAGGGTGGAAGGAGACTGGAAGCTCATCGTCCCGGCCGCGTGGAATGAACCGGGGGCAGAGTTGGAGTTGTACGACCTGAAGCGGGATCCGTTCGAAACGGTGAATCAGGCATTGCGAGAGGGGTCGCGGGTGAGGCGGATGCGGCGGGATCTGGATCGTTGGTGGAATCCGAACGGTGGCACCGGATTGTGAGCCGCTCCAGGAACCGTCCGGGCCGAATCACCTCTCCCGCCGTGGCGAACGCGAAGCGTTTGGACTGCGGGGCCGTCCCGGCACCGCTTTTAATTCCGGCTTCAACTCCTTGCCAAAGCGGCGACAGGTCGCCGCACTCCAAACGCTGCCGCGGCCGCTGTGCGCATCCGGGTTCATGGTCCGTCGCAGTCCATCGAGGCCGAAGGCCTCGTCCAAACCCGATGATCCCTAGGGACTACTCGGAGGGTATTCCCCTGAATAGTCCCCCGGGTCCGTTGCGGATGGACCTTGGCAACGTGGCGCTCGGACCGGATCAAGCAGGACAATGGGTCACTCTGAGCTGTCTGCGCTACGAAGGTGAGACGGCAGAAAGTTGGCGGTGTAGCGCAGGCTGCCAGCCTGCCGTATCGCAGGTTGCCAACCTGCGTCGGTGCGTGGTTGGGGTTGGCCGACTGGCAGTCGGCGGCACGGCAGACAGGGCTGTCTGCGGTACGAAGGTGAGGCGATCGCGATGAACAAGATGCAAAGGCGACAGGCGGGCTGGCTGGCGTTGGCTTTCGCGCTGGCTCTGGTCGGGTGCGGAGATTCCGGGACCGATGCAGCATCGGATGCGAATCCACCGGCCAGGGTTGCCGTGCCCTCGATTTCGACGCAGGCGGTCGCGTCGGGAATCGCGGTGCCGCCGACCGGAGGGCTGGCTCAGGCGTCAAGACTCGTGGGGAGATGGCTGCGCCCGGACGGGGGGTACGTGCTTGAGGTTCGCTCGGTTGATCCGGCCACCGGAAGAATGGACGTTGCCTATTTGAATCCGCGACCGATCCATGTGGCGCAGGCGGAAGCGAAGCAAGTCGAAGGCCGGCTATCGGTTTTCGTCGAGCTTCAGGACGTGAACTATCCCGGGAGCACCTATCGGCTGACGTACCTTCAGCCGCAGGACAAGTTGTTCGGTACGTATTACCAGCCCGCCGCGGACCAGAGCTTCGATGTCGAGTTCGTGCGCATTCCGTAGGCGGCGAAGGTAAAGCGTTTGGACTGCGGGGCCGTCCCGGCACCGCTTTTAATTCCGGCTTCACCTCCATGCCAAAGCGGTGACAGGTCGCCGCACTCCAAACGCTGCCGCGTCCGCAATGTGCTCATCCGGGTTCAACGAGGCCTTCAGGCGCTCCGGTTCATGGCCGCAATACGTGTCCCGGTTTTGGAAAACCTCGCTACCCATGAACCGAAGCCGCCCTGGAGGGTTCCGCTCCTTCGGAACCTGTTGAACTCTAGCCCTAACCCAATCCTCGGCGCCGACGGAGCGGCACCCTCCATCGCACGGTTCATGGCCGCAATACGTGTCCAATTCTTGGAAAACGTTTCTCCATAAACCCTGTACCGTCTCGGCTTCTTACCGTGGGTCGGGGGACCGGGGCGGGACTTCGCTTGGGCTGGAAGCTCCGGGATCGGGAGCGGTCGGTGACGTTATCTCGGGTTGCGTGTGAACCACCGGAGGGTGGTCGCCGGAACCGCCGGGGCCAAGGATGCCGCGGAGGAGCCGCAGGGGGAGGAGGAGGAACTTGGGGACGTAGAGTGGTTCTGCTTTGACCTCGTCGAGGGTTCCAGTAACGCGGAACTCGAAGAGCTTGGTGAGGGGGCGAAGAATCAATCCGAAGAGCGGTCCCATGGGGGTGAAGTTCCCGAGGATCTGGGCCTCGACCTTGGCGTTGACGTTCTGGTCGAAGTCGACAGTGCCCCGGTAGAACAGCTTTGCGGGCGGGCAGTCGATGGTGAGGTCCCGGGTGTGGATGATGCTGTTGGTGAGGGTGAAGGTGGCTTCGGCGGCGCTGGCGCGGTTGTTGCCAAGGCCCGGGACGACGGCGTTGAGAACCGGACTAACGAAGCCGAAGATGGGAGCGTCCCAAAGGAGGCCGTCCTTCAACTCCGCGCGTCCACTGCCATTCCAACTGTTCAGGTCGGCGGTGCGGGCGGAAGTAATGCTCAAGTCGAGACCGATCTCGCCCGAGGTGACATTGGTGCGACCTCCGGAGGCGTGGCGAAGGATCTTGCCCAAGTCCGCCTGCCGGACCTGGGCGTCGAATCGGTAGAGGCCGTCCTCCGGATTATCGAGCTCGAAGAACGCGTTGCCGGAAAAAGTGCCGTCAAAAAAGCGCCCGCTGACATTGGTCAAAGTGAGCGTGTTACCCTTCCAGAGAACCCCGGTCTCGATGGTTTCGGCCCTGAGCCGCCAGAAATCGAACGGACCGCCGGTAACGGAGAAGGTCATGTCGGCGGTTTCGGTGTGGCGCGGGCGGAGAGTGCCCTGCGCATGGATGCGGGGTGGGGTTTCGAACCTGTAGTGGGCGAGTTTCTCGGGGAAGGAGGGGTTGATGGCGGCGGCGACGACGACTGGATCGATGGTATTGATAGCGTTGGTGAGCCAAAGCCGGTCCTCGGCGAAGTCGTAGCCGACGCCTTCGACGTTGGCCTGGCCGGCGTCGCGTGTGAGGAGGACGGGTGAGGCGGCGAGGAAGCGGTTGGTATAACGGATGGAGGATTCGAGACGATCGAAGCGTTGGGCGCGGAAGATGAAGTTGGTGGCGACGACGGTGCCCAGGATGGACTGGCGAGTGCCCTCGGCCCATGGGCCCCAGACGACGACCTCGGCATCGACGGCATTCCGGAACTCGAAGAGGTCGACAATTTCGCCGCTCGCTTCGCCGAGAACGGGCTTGAGGACGTGCGGCAGGACGCGTCCACGGGCGTCGATGCGGTATTCGCGTGTGTCCTCGTTGTATTCGACGGCGATTTCCTGGCGGCCTTCGGGTCGGGCTGAACGGATGTCGGGAAGGCGCCAGGTGGTGCCGTCGAACGCGATGGACGAATTGGCTTCGTCGAAAGGGATGCCCTTGTAGCTTCCGGCGGCGACCTTGACGCGGCCCTCGACGCGGACGGTGGGTTTGACAATGGCTTCCCAATCGACGTCGGTGATGTTCCACGGGGGCAGGGTGAGGCGGGCCTGGGCTTCGACCTGGGGTGGATCGACCCACTGATAGCGCAGGAAATTTTCAAGACTGCGCGGGCCGAGGATGGGGTCGAGTCCGTGCAGGTTGAAGGTCGATTCGGCGGAGAGTGTGGCGACGCGGGAGACGACATCGAGATCGCCGCGGGCGCGAAGGCGGCCCTGATAGAGGTTGGCTTCGAGTTCGCGGATGGTGAGACGTGGTGCATCCCAGCGGAGGACGGTATGGAAGCGATCGAGGGAGAACCTCGGCGAATGGACGTCGGCGACGTCAATATCGATATGCCCGGTGAGCGGCCAGGGGATGGACCAGAACGCGATGCCCGGAGGCACGGGGGTGGGGGGTGCATTTCGGGTGGCGAGGGCGATTCGGACGCGGGCGAGTCCGGTGGTTCCCTGGGCATCCTCGATGGAGCCGGCGGCGAGGGTTCCTTCGACGTGATCGGGGATCTGGAGAGTGGGGCGGGCGATGAGGCGCAGGCCGAAGCTGGAATTATGGATGGTCAGAGGTTCGGGTGTGCCCCGGCTGAACTCGAGACGGGTGGCGTGGCCCTCGAGGTCGGTGTCGAAAAGGGCGTCGAGGAGGTTGGGGGAAGGAGGGATTCGGGTGGTGCCGGTAACGGTGGCATTGCGGGCGCGAAAGCCGCGCATGAAGACATGATCGACGCGGGTCTCCCAAGTGGCGTTGGTGAGGAGGGCGGGGCCGGGGGGGCCGAGGAATTGGGCGCGGACGGCCAGTTGGCTGAGCCCGCCATGGGCGGTCTGCAGGTCGCCGAGTTCGACGAAGAGGGAGGCATGGGACGGTTCGTCGGGACGGGTGCCCGGCTGGACGCGGGCAGAGAGGCGAAGGTCGACAACGTTACCATCCGGTGTGTGGGCGGAAGGGACGTCGAGGAAGACATCGCCGTGGGAGGTGGGGAGGCGTGCGCCGTCGACGGCGAGGTGGACGGTGATCTTGGCGGAGCTGGCGTCGGTCCAGGAGCGAAGCTCCTGGACAAACGAACGGGCGAGGCGGATGGCGCGTTCGCGAGCGGCGGGATCGGCGGGATCGGGTGAGGGTTTGGGGCGTCGGAGGGCGGTGGTGTTGGTGATTTGGGCGCTCAGTTCGAATTCGACGCCTTCGAGGCGGGCAGCGAGGCGGGGGATATCCCAATGATCGCCCTGGCGGAAGAGGATCTGGGCTGAGATGTCCTGGAGTTGGAGATGAAAGGGGGGCTCGTTGGTGATGGAGAGGGGGATGGAGAGATTGCCACGACGGATGCTGATGCCACGGAGGAGGGTGGACCGGTTTCGCCACGCGAGGGGAGGTGCGACATCCAGATCGGCTTCGGCGATTTGGAATTCGACTCCGGGATGGTTGGGGCCACCCCAGGCGACGCGGAGGTCTTGGGCGACCAGTCCCCGGAACCAGTGGAAATGAAGGGATCGGAAATTAGCGACGACACCGCGCTGGGCGAGTTCGTGGACGAGGCGGACGCGGAGAAAGTTGGGAAGGCCGAAAACGCGGAGCCAGGTGAGGGCGGCGAGGAGGAGGAAGGTGGCGGTGAGGAGGGCGATGCGGAAGAGCCGGAAGGCACCGCGACACCGACTCCAGGAAGTCCGAACGGATGTTCCTGGGTTGGTCATAAACTCAGGGGATGAAGGCGGGGTTGGTGACACCCAATTCCCGAAGGAGGTTTTCCGAGACGTCGCCGCGCAGTTCGAACGTCATGCGGGTGCCGTCGGGGAGCGTTGTGGCGGTGTACCGGTGGCCGGCGGGACTGCGTTTGCCGAACGAAATCCGGAGCTGGTTGGTGGCCGAGTTTCCGCGGAGTTCGAGCGTAAGTTCCGGGCCGCGGCCGATGCCAAGAATCTGGTTTCGGGAATCACCCGAGGCGATCCAGGAGAGGGCCCTGGAGGAGCCGGCGACATGAAGGGCTTCTTCGAGGGCGAAGGGGTTCAGTTCG
>JBBQIU010000231.1:0-5632 GCA_038325245.1 Verrucomicrobiota bacterium | reverse complement strand
GTATTTATGGCAGCGCGGCGGGAGTCTGGCGAACAGCGGACCCAAACGATTCGACTTTGGGGGTCAATGCGCCAAAGAGTTTCCTGCGTCGCCACGTCGATAGAGACCAAGAACCTTTCGCGGATTGCGCCAATTTCCTTATAACCCGCCCAAACGAGTGTTTGCCCATCAGGGGTGAATTCAGATTCGGCAAGCCTCGTGTCCGGTAGTTTGGCCGAAATATTGATTTCTGTTTGGACAATGCCAGAGAATGGCTCGATGAGCTGGATTACTATGTCCCCTATTGGGGAAATAGTACTGGCTCTGCCATCTGGGAGCATTTGTCGCAATCGACGGTTTGTCGCAATTCGATACGACGGTCCATCCAGCGGCGACTCATAACGGATGATTCGGTCGGGTTCGTCGATGACGATGCGGCCGTCGGGCAGGAAGCCGCCGAGGACGCGGGCGTTGTCGATGACACGGGCCAGGCGTCCGGTGTGCAGGTCCCAGACGCCCACGCGGTCGTCGATAAAGGCGGCGGCGACCCACCGTCCCGTGCGATCCACCGCGATCTTTGTGATGGCGACGGGCTTGGGAATTTGTTCCAGCGGTGCGCCTTCTCCCCGGACGGAATGGGCCAGAATGGCCCATTCCATGCCGCGAAGGTCTTGCTCGCCGGGTGCCGGTGATTGGCGGGCCAGGGCGGCCCGGGCGCGGCCGAAATCGCCGGAGGCCTTGGCCAGTTGGGCGATGGCGAGGTCGGATCGGTAGAGGGCGCGGCGTGTCTGTTCGTTGGCACGTTCGAGGACCTTGGATCGCCAGACGAAGAGGCCGGCGGCCAAGGCGGCGAGAATCGCGATGCTGGCGGTTGCGATGATGATGGCCCGGGACTGTCTCCGGACCCTTTCGTAAAAGGCGACCGACCGGCCGGCTTGAACGAGTTCGAGGTCGCGGGCGAGGGCGAGGGCGGACGGGTGACGCTGGTGGGGGTACGGGCTGCACGCCTTGAGGACGACGCTGTTGATCTCGCGCAGCAGCGGGGCGTCGGGGTGGTCGGCAAGTTCCCTCGGGATTCGGGGGTACTGGCTCTGATCCATGCCCGTCGCGATCTGGTAGAGCACCTTCCCAAGGCTGTAGATGTCGGCAGTGACCGAACCGGGGCCTTCCGGGGGAAGGTAGCCCGGGGTGCCAACACCGGTGAGGGTGGCGTCGGCGGAGGCGACGAGTCCAACGTCGGCAAGCTTGGGGACGCGTTGAACGAAGATGACGTTGGACGGCTTGATGTCGCGGTGGATCAGGTTTTCCTCGTGAAGAACGGCGAGGCCGCGGGCGAGTTCGAGGGTGAACTGGACGCAATCGGAGGCGGGGAGCCGGTCCCGCCGCTTGAGCATCTCACGGAGAGTGAGGGGGACGTAGCGATCGGGGTCGATGGCCGAGCCGGTCTCGGCGTCGTCGGCCGGTTCCATGACGTAGTAGAAATAGCCGGCGTCGTCGTTCCGCCCGACGTGGAGCAGGGCGAGTTGTCGGGGGCGACCGGAGACAGCGGCCTGGAAGCGGCTGATGCCTTCGAGTTCGCGGAGGAAGGGGCGGTCATCCTCGAAGCGGCTGCGCTGGACGATTTTGATGACGCGGAAGACTCCGGTGACGCTCCGCGCCAGCCAGACATCCCCGTAACTTCCTCGGCCGATGCGGCGGAGGAGCGTGTAGTCGGGGATGACCAGATTCGGCACGCCTTCAGGCGTCGTTATCTCTCTGAGGTGGGCGGCTTCCGGCATCCTGGCTGAGGCGTTTATTGATTTGATCGAGTTCGGCGCGGAGCAGTTGGCCGATGCGATGACGGACGACGTAGACGGAGTTGGCGGTGACGCCGAAGAATTCTGCGACCTTCGAGGCGGGGACCTCGTCGAGAACGAACATTTGGAAGATTTGGAGGTCGCGCGGGTTGACCCGCTTCTGGATCCGGTCGAGGGCCGCATGGAGCAATTGGCGGCGGGCTTCCACTTCCAGTTGTTGGTGGAGATCGTCTGGATCTGGAACGCGGTGGGCGATGTTGCTCGTCGTTGAACTCGAGCGTTCGGTGATGGGTTCGGTGCTGATGCGACCCCGCTCCCGGATCTTATCGTCGGAGCGCCATCGGGCGAGTTGGTAGAGCCAGCGTCGGAACGAGCCGATCCGGTCGCTGGGTTCGAAGGTGTGAATGGTTTCGGCGATCCGCTTAAAGACTTCCTGCGCGACCTCTTCGGCTTCGGCGTCGCTGAGCCCGCGCTTCCGGGCGAGCCCGCGAACGACCCGTTCGTAAGTGTGATAGAACTCGCTCCAACTGTCGGCATCGTCGAGGTCGCGGAGGCGTCCGAGGAGGCTGGCGCGGGTCCTCAGCGTGTCTTCCAGGGGCGTGTTCATGGCGAGAGCATGGGTAGGAATGATTTCCAAGGAATGGACACGTGTGCTGACCATGAACCGCGGAGAGGAGAGACCCTCACCCGGCCTTCGGCCACTCTCTCCCACCTGCGCTGCGCTTCGGCGGGAGAGGGATCGTGAATGGGACGGTTCATGGGAAGCAGGCACGGTTCGAGAATCGCGCATTGGGACCATGAGCCCAGGCGCCTGACAGGCGCCGCCAGACCCAGCCGGGGGCAACGCCCTCGGAAATTCCCATCCGTTTGCGACCACGCCCCGAAGGGGCGTGGAGTATGGCCATTTCTGGCCTGCCGCCGCCAAGTGGTGCGGCATGAGACTGCCCAGGGCGATGCCCTGATCGTTCTACACAACGTGCGCGGAGGGCATTTCCCAATCCCGAAGGGATTGCGTCCCAAAGCCCAGGGTTGCGAGGAACGAGCTACCCTGGGTGGGATCGCCGACTCGCCATCAACCCCAACGGGGTTGCGTCGAGGTGGCACAACCCCGTTGGGGTTGATGCATTGAATGTCGTTGACCCAGGGTAGGCCCGCTTCGCGGTCCAATCCTGGGCTTCGGGACGGAATCCCTTTGGGATTCCAGACCCTAAAAATGGCCAATCTCCACGCCTCGAAGGGGCAACCCATGGGCCGAGATCCTTGGGTTGCCCATTCAGGGCGAATGCTGGGTGGTGGTCGCCGTTCCGAGTGCGTTGCCCTCGGCTGGGTTTGGACGAGGCCTTCGGCCTCGACGGCACGCGGGACGCCTGCCGTTAAGGAGGGAAGGTTCAGGGGAAGCGGCCTGTTCCCTTTTGAACTGCTCACGGACCATGAACCCGGCTGTGCACAGCGGACGTGGCAGCGTTTGGAGTGCGGCGACCTGTCGCCGCTTTGGCGTGGAAGTGAGGCCGGAATTAAAAGCGGTGTCGGGACGGCCCCGCAGTCCAAACGCTTAGCGTTCGCCGCGGCGGGAGAGGTGTTTCGGTCGGGACGGTTCATGGGTAGCGACGTTTTCCAGGAATTGGACACGCATTGCGACCATGAACCGGGGGGAGTTCCCTCACCCGGTTCCGCATGCGCGGAACCACCCTCTCCCACCTGCGCTGCGCTCACGCGGGAGAGGGATCTGGGAATGGACTGTTCATGGGTAGCGACGTTTTCCAGGAATTGGACACGCATTGCGACCATGAACCGTGGGAGAGCCCTCACCCGGTTACGCATGCGCGGAACCACCCTCTCCCACCTGCGCTTCGCTCCGGCGGGAGAGGGAGCTGGGATTGGTCGGTTCATGGGTAGGCCACGAGCCGATACCAGTTATCGCGTTGCCGCGCTTCATATCCGAGATCGGTGATGAGCCGTTTCATGTCGTCGACTCCGAGGCGGAATGTGGTTCCGGCGGCGCTGACGACGTTTTCCTCGAGCATGATGCTGCCGAGGTCATTGGCTCCGTAGCGGAGGGCGATCTGTCCGATGTCAGGGCCCTGGGTGACCCAGGAACTTTGGATGCTGGGGAGATTATCGAGGTAGATGCGCGCGATGGCCTGGGTTCGAAGGTACTCGTGGGCTCCGACGGTGGGTGCCTTGAGAACGGCGTTTTCGGACTGGAAGGTCCAGGCGATGAATGCGGTAAAGGCGCCTCCGCGGAGTCGCCCGTCCTCGAGGGCCCTGGCGTAGGCGATGGCTCGGGCCGAGGGCGAGTTGGCCTCTCCGAGCGGGAGTCGGGCGAGGGAGATGTCCTGTTGATTGCGGACGACCTCAAGATGTTGGAGGCGGTCTTGAAGGGTTTCCACGTGGCCGAACATCATGGTGGCCGTCGTCGCGATCCCGAGACGGTGGGCGCAGTCCATGACCCCCATCCAATCGGCGGTATTCGCCTTGAGCGGGGCGATCCGATTCCGTACGGCGTCGACGAGGATTTCACCACCGCCGCCGGGGACGCTGCCCAGACCTGCGGCGACAAAATCGCGCAGGACCTGTTCGACGGGTTCGTGGAAGAACTCGCTGAAGGCGACGAATTCACTCGGGCTGAACCCATGAACATTGAAACCGGGGAAGCGGGAGCGGACGTGGGTGAGGAGGTCGAGATACCACTGTTTTGTGAGGCGCGGGTGGTGGCCTCCTTGAAGCAGGATCTGGGTGCCGCCGTGTGCGAGGGTTTCCTCGATCTTCCGGTCGAGTTGGTCGAAGGAGATGACGTAGGAATCCGCGTCCTTCTCACTGCGCCAAAAGGCGCAGAACTTGCAGTAGACGTTGCAGACGTTGGTGTAGTTGACGTTCCGGTCGACGATGTAGGTGACGATCCGGTTCCCGGCGCCCTGGTGGGTTGCGTCGCGGACAAGTTGCCGGCGGCGGTCCGCAAGCGCGCCAAGTTCGTCGAGCGGAAGGCGAAAAAGAGGGTGGGCCTCCGCGATCGAGATGCGGCCGCCATCCCAAACCTTCTGCATGAGCGAGTCCAGGCCCGCGTCGTATATCACGGCCCGAATGTAGCCGGGCGCGGGGGACTGACAACGCCCCAGTTCGTTTGGATGCCAGACCCGGTTAATACACGTCGCGGCAATAACGGCGTTGGGAGATGAGTGCCTGGACGTAATCCGCGGCCTGGTCGGGTGTTCGTCCGCCCGCGATACGGATGACTTCGTGCAGGGCGGCGTCCACGTCCTTGGCCATTCGGGATGCGTCACCGCAGACGCAGACGCTGGCGCCGTCCTCGAGCCAGCGCCACAGGTCGTTGGCGTGTTCGAGCATCCGGTGTTGGACGTGGGTCTTCTCGGCCTGGTCGCGGGACCAGGCGAGGTCGAGGCGACCCAGGAATCCTTCGCGGGACCAGACAAGGATTTCGTCGCGGTAAAGGAAGTCCGAGTGTTCGTGTTGATCGCCGAAGAAGAGCCAGTTGGGGCCCGTTGCCCGGGTTGACTGCTGGTCCTGAAGGAAGGCGCGAAACGGGGCAATGCCGGTACCGGGCCCGACCATGATAAGACCCCGGTCAGGTGGCGGCGGTCGAAAGGCGGGATTCGGGTGGACGTAAACGGGTACTGGATCTCCAGCCTGGATTCGGTCGGCGAGCCACGCGGAGGCGAGTCCGGACCGCGACCGCCTCGAGGCGAGATAGCGGACAATGCTGACACAGAGATGGATGGCGTTTGGGTGTTGACGGGGACTGGACGCGATGGAGTAGAGGCGGGGTTGGATCTTGCGGAGCAGAGCGACGAATGCGGACGGCTCGAATCGGACTTGAGGATGGGCCTGAACGAGATCCA
>JBBQIU010000230.1:0-5644 GCA_038325245.1 Verrucomicrobiota bacterium | reverse complement strand
CTTCACCCATGCGGACTCCCAGTTTCCCGGTTGTGTTGAACCCAAGCGATCAAGGGATGGTGGCCAACCGCTACGTCCTCCGGATCGCCAGCACCAACAACCGAATCGAGGATTTCGAGCGCGATCAGGTCGCCTTCCGCTACCGCGCTGGAATTGACGTCGAACCGTTCATTCACTCTGAGAAAGTATGTTGCCTAACGCTCCGGATCAGTGACCCCGTGCCAGTGATGTCCGAACTGTAACCGCCAGGTAATCGCGCGGTTCACTCAGTCCGGTTTGTAGGCTTCTTGATTCCTACTGCTACTTCTGTCGCTGAAGCGTCATTTCGAAAAACTTGTGCCACGACTGACCATCCTGAGTCATTTCGCCGACCTCAAACCATTCCCCCTTCTGATTCAACGTTAGGGTGTATCGCATCCGACCGCGCTGCTGAATCTCCAATTCCCATTCCAATGTATCGGTGCCAACTTTCGCCACTGTGTCGGTCTGTCGCCCATCAATGGTGAATGCGCGCCAACGAAACGTCTTGGCGCGCTCGTCATACGAGACGAACGCCATGGCGTTGTGAATCATAGAACCGTCCTCCTTTGATGTCCCGCGCCCTTCAATGACCAATACGAGTCCGTCAGATTTGCCTTCAATTCTCTCCGTCTGGGCAAACTCCTTGCGTCCTTGCGGCCCCATCTGAATCCAGCCCGCGCCTTTCCAATCTCCTACCAACCAATCGAGCTTCTTCATTTCCGCGCGCTGGTTCGAGTCGGGGGTCTGGGCCGAAAGCCCGAGCGAAGCGATTCAAAGCAGAAGTATCCGGAGTAGGGTTTTCATTGTGGGGCGGAGAAAACAAGATGTCAGTGTTTGAGCCAACTTTTAAGTGTGCGACTGAGGCATTGAACTCCAGTCGCCATAATAGATATCGCGACGGAAATGCACCTTGGAAGCACCTTGTCCAGCAGGCAATTGCCATTAATGCCGAACTGACGGCGTCGAATAGCGCGACTGGATTGCTGCTCATTGAGCGCGACTCTTGGCGGCACCCACGAGGTCCGGGGCTTCCTCACCCACCTCGTCGTCACAAGGATCGGTTCCGGAAGGCTGCGCGGAAACATCGTAGCTCTCCGAGAGCAGGGATGCCGCGTCGCAGTCGCGAAGAATCGGGGCAGGGCGGAAGGACTCACTGTGGGCGCCGAAGGAACCGTGACGTTGGCGGGGCGCCCGCACGGACCCTCTGCCAGGTTCCCGCCGCCAGGTCTTGTCCGGAGCCAGGCTTCGTGGAAGGAAAGCCGTGGGTTTGTCGCCTACTCGTCCTCGTCCAATTCCGCGGGACGGACAAAGCCGGCGCGAACGGGGCCGGGCATGGCGAAATCGGATCCGCGGACCGACCGCCAAATGATCTCGTTCAACTGCAGGTCATCGGCGGCGTCTTCCCGGGCGAAGTTCATCTGCTCGGACTGCTCACGTCCCCAGGCGGTCTTGAGGTTGCGGTCCTCCAGACTGACTCGTGCCGGTAGGGCGTTGTAAGGCTTGGTGTCCGGCTTGGGGCCGAAGGAACCCACCATGGGCATGGCGGCGGCGTCAAACTGGCTCATCGGTTTCATGCCGAGAATCAGCTCCATGGTTCGCAGCATGCTGCAGGTCGAGTACAGGGTGGAATCCACCGTGCCGCGCCGCACGTAGGGGCTGATCGCGAAGGCGACCGTACGGTGGGCGTCGATGTGGTCGGGTCCGTTCTGGGCGTCGTCTTCGACGACGAAGACGGCGGTTTCGGGCCAGAAGCGGGAGTGGGAGATGGCTTCGATGACCCTTCCCAGCGCGAGGTCGTTCTCGGCTACGAACGCGGTGGGGGTGAGTTTGCCGGAACTCGTGCCGGCGGTGTGATCGTTTGGGAGTCGCACGATCTGGAGGCGCGGCATGTCACCCTCCCGCTCGAAGCGTCGGAGTTCGGAAATGAAGCGATCGGCGCGCGCCAGATCGCTGTAGTCCATGTCGAAGCTCCGGAATCCCGGGTCGAAATGGCCCTGGAGATTGCGGACCAAAGTGGAGCCCGGATCATTGGTGGTCGTGCCATTGTTCACGAATTCGCCGTAGCTTCGGTAAGTCACCCCGGATTCCTTGGCGCGGTCCCAGAGATAGCCGCCGGCAGGCTCGGCAATCTTGAACCGGCCTTCGCTGGGGTAGGCGTACTTGCGGTCCTTGTTATGGCCGTAGCTCAAAGGCCACATCTTCTCGACGAAGTCCGTGGCATAGCCACCCACCGTCCATTCGTGGCCGTCGGCGCTGACTTCGCTTTCGACGTAAAAATTGTCGAGTAGGACGAAATCGCGGGCGAGTTGGTGATGATTTGGGGTGACGTTCTCCGGGAAAAGGCAGAGCGCCGGGTCGCCTCGACCCTCGGGCATGTCACCGAGCACCTGGTCGTAGGTGCGGTTCTCCTTGATGATGTAGATGCAGTATCGGATCGGCGAGGGCTGGCCGACCGCGACCGGGATCGGGTGGCCGGGTTCCAGGTCCCGGGGGGGCGTCGGGGGGCGGCAACGGTAGGTTCGCTCGGTGTATTGGCGGAGGATGGTCTTAAGGTCATCCCGGTCGCGCGGCAGGTCGATGATGGAGAGCGACCCCGTCAACAGTCCCCCGATGTACTCGCGAATCGAAGCGGGCGGTTCGTTTCCGGGCTGGGGTCCGTAGCGGTTGGCCCGTGACGCGAAACCCTTGCCGTTGGCGACGAGAAGATGGCGTCCATCGGGGGTGACACGCACCGAAGTGGGGTACCAGCCGACCGGTATGAACCCAAGCGATTGGCTGCGCCCGGGCTCGTGGACGTCGAAGACGGCGACGGCGTTGATGTTGGCGTTGGCCACGAACAACAGGGATTCGTCCGGCGACAGGGTGACGCTGTTGGGGGTGGAACCGGGCGGCGAGTCCGGTTCGAGTTCCGCCGCGAGGGTCTCCAGGGTTCGTCCGGAATCGGTGTCGATGACGCTGACGGTGTTCCGATTGGCGTTGGCGACAAAGAGCACCTTCCCCGAGCGGTTGAGAATCAGTTCGTTCGGGTGTTCCTGGGCGGCCCAACGGGCGACCTTCTTTCGGGAGGCGATATCGATGACCTCGACCGCGGACTGCCCCCAGAGGCTGACATAGAGGCGGTTCTTCAGCGCATCGAGTGCCAGGGCGTAGGGGTAGGGTGCGTCCTGATTGAGAGCTTCAAGCAGGGCCCGGGCGCGTTTGGTGATGGCCTCGTCCTCGACGTCACGCCACGGGTCATTCTCCCCCGTCGCGGGGGTATGGGCGGGTTCCCCAAGCTTCAGTTCCCAGGCAAGGGTGGTGGTGGCCGAGGGATCGTCGAGTGCCACTTCGCTGAGCGAATGGCCAAGGAGATTCGCCACCCACAGGCGAGTGCCATCCGGCGTGACGACGATCCCGGAAGGGATGCCGCGGGCCTTGGGATCCCGAAGCGGATACTGCCGTGCCTCGGACAGGAGACCTTCGGCGAAGACGAATGCGTGAACCACTTCCTTGCCGGCGCCGCTGGCGTAGAGTTGGCGTCCGTCTGGAGTAAACGAGAGCCCTTGGAAGGATTCTTCCAGAGGCACCCGGCAAGCGATCTTCGTCCGGCGCACGTCGACCACGATGATTTCGTGGGTGCCATAGCCGCAGTGGAGCACCGCGGCGTAACGACCGGATGGGTGCACGGCGATGTTCACTGGGAAATCACCCAGCGCCACCTGCTTGCCAACCGGGTCGAGGGCCCATTGGTTGGGAAGACGCACGGTGCCGTCGGGCCGGCTTCCCGGCCAATTGTTGTCGTTTCTTTGGCCTTCTTCGGGCCGGGCATGGTTCGGGACCTTGCTGGCGCGGGAAGCGGGGCGGATGGGAGTGGTGGCTTTGGCGATGGGGTGGGCGTTGGTGTACGTGCAGCCAGCCACGGCGAGGGCGATGACGATGGAGATGCT
The DNA here is from genome assembly GCA_038325245.1 of Verrucomicrobiota bacterium. Taxonomy (GTDB): domain Bacteria; phylum Verrucomicrobiota; class Verrucomicrobiia; order Limisphaerales; family CAIMTB01; genus CAIMTB01. The sequence continues at coordinate 1,697 of JBBQIU010000230.1, read as the reverse complement.
GAGAACGAGGAGAACGGGGGGCCGTATTCGCATACTGCTGGTCAGCATGAAAGGGTGCTGCTGGCCCGGACAAGTGCCGAGTCGGTGACGAAAAATGCCCGGGCGAATCGCGCTGGCGCTGGCGGGCGCATCTCCTGGAGACTTTCATCGAACCGGAGCGCCTTCACGGGACGTGTTATCGGGCGGCCAACTGGTTCTGCCTGGGGCGCACCACCGGCCGGGGCCATCAGGATCAGACCGGGCGCCCCAACCGCTCGCTGAAGGAGCACTGCGTGTATCCACCGCCGGCGACTCCGACGCCCAAGACCCGGCGCAAAGGCCATGGCCATCATGCCGCACGTCGTTCACGTGGGGCTCGCACCATTCCAGTGGCGCACCCCCAGTTCCACCCGGGCGATCTCTGCCCGGAGTGTCGGGAGGCCGAACTCTATGCGTTCCCACCGGCGCTTATCCTGCGCCTGGTTGGGCAAGCCCCGGTGGCAGCCACCTGTTTCGAACTCGAACGACTCCGCTGTGCCAAGTGCGGCTCCGTCTTCACCGCTCCCTCTCCACCGGAAGCAGGCACCAGCAAATACGATGAGAGAGTCGGCGTGGTAGCGGCCCTGATGCGGTACGGAAGCGGGATGCCCATGTATCGGCTGGCTCAGTTTCAGGCCAGCCTGGGCGTCCCACTCCCAGCCTCCGTCCAGTGGGAACTCGCGAACGGATTGGCGAAAGTCGCTTAATCCGGCCTCGACTGCCAACTCCAGTTTCTCCGAATCGGACAGTTGGACATAGTCAGTGGTCATCGCGTCTTGCCTCCATTTCCTGGGCCCGAAATCCAGGCCACTAGGTCCGTGGAAACCGGCCCGAAACCCGGACCGACGGCTCCTTGCCGTCGCCCCGACCGAGACCCCCTTCCCAACAGCGATACCACCCTGCGCGCCCCACCCCCGACGCTCAACCACGTGAAGGCACCCGGGAAAATTCTCCCAGATTTTCTGTAAGGTGCCCCGGCGGCCACGGATCGGTGCACGCGGCTCGGACGGCACCGGAGGGTCCCCACGTCTTCCAGCGTCCGCCCTTTTGCCTGGCCACCGCAGCCTTCCGGAGGTTGTCGGGAACAGCAACAGACTTGTTTGCTGGGGCGTGTTTCAATCGATTCCAGCCTGATCGGGTTCAGACTGGTAACGGTCTGATTTCGGACTACTGTTTGCCCCATGAAAACGATGTTGGTGAGCGAAGCCAAACCGATCCTCGGCGAACTGGTCCGCAAGGCGGCGATGGGGCAGGAGATCCGGATCTCCACCGGCGGATTTGTCGCCCGCTTGGTCGCGGGCACCGAAGCACGGAGTACGGGCAAAGACATGGTCGCACATATGACTGGACGGCGGCGGGGGCAGTTCCGCACGGATGACGTGATGAAAGCGGTCCGCGGCTGAAGCCATGACGCTGGTCGATTCCAACGTCATCCTCGACCTGGTCACGGCGGACGAACGCTGGCTGGAATGGTCGTCCTGCCACCTCGCGAAGGCGGCAGATTCCGGCCCGGTCGCGATCAACCCGGTCATCTTCGCCGAATGCGCCTATGGCTATTCGGACTCGGCCGACCTGTTGTCGGACTTGCCCGCTGGGATGGAATTGCTGCCGCTGCCCTACGAGGCGGCGTTCTGGGCCGGCAAGGCGTTCGCTGGCTACCGGCGTCTGGGCGGAAAGCG
>JBBQIU010000229.1:0-5648 GCA_038325245.1 Verrucomicrobiota bacterium | reverse complement strand
GGGATTTCTGGGGATGGGGGGAGCATGCCCCTACGAAGGGTCGGCGCATTGTGAACAAGGCCGTCGAGACCTCGGCGCCGGGGTTGGGCTACACGCGCTTCCGCATCCAGAATGAATGGCAGGCGGAGGGTGTCCGCATGGTGTCGGAGGACCTGCGCACGGGTGTGGCGCTGCTGGACGGTGCGACGGTCCTGGAGTTGTCGGTTCAGTTTTCGGTCGAGGCGCCGGTGACCCTGGCGCGCTGGGGTTTTGGGGGATTCGCGGTGCGCCTCAAGAAGGGAGCCCAGATTCAAGCGATCGGGCCGGAGGGAACGGTGAATCGGGTCGCACCGAAGCATACCGACCCCGAGACCAACTGGCCGGACGCGCCTTGGTACGGTCTTCATTCGAAGTATTCGGACGGCAAGCAGTCGACCGTGGTGGTCGTCGGGCGCCACACCCATCCCCACACGAGTTGGCATGTGGTGTCGGGGATAGGGTTGATCAATCCGAGCATCACGGGACCGGGGCCGGTGGAATTGGCGCCGGGCAAGTCGTTGGTGCTGCGGTACCGGGTCATGGCCTTTGATGGGGCCCCCAATCGGGCGGTGATCGCCCGATTGGCGGACAGTTGGTATCACGGGCGGCAGCAGGCTTAATGGTCTCGTAAGTATTTGGCGCATGGGTATTTCTGGCGATTAAGCCCTGCCGCGCCGTGAGAGATGGCGTGAGATGGTACAAACGGTGTGCAACTTCGCGGAAACCGGGCGGGTCCATGTCCGTGTACGGCAGCCGACTTGGGCTAGGTGACAACAAACCAGAACAGTTTCGAGGACTTTATGAGGTCCTACCAGGGTATGGTCTACTCGACCGCGTACCGGCTTCTGGCCAGCAATGCCGAGGCGCAGGACGTGGCGCAGGAGGTATTCTTGAGGGCGTACGATCATTTTGACGATTTACTGGCGAGTCCAACGGCAGGGGGTTGGTTGAAGACGGTGACGCGGAACCTGTGCATCAACCATTTGCAACGATATCGGGCCCGCTGGCGGTTTTTCTCGGAGATGGCGCCTGACAATGGTGAGCGGGATGAGCGGCCTTGGGATGTGCCGGTGGAGGACACCACCGTTCAGGAGGCCAGCGCGGTGGATCGACGGGAATTGCTGGAACGGGCGTTGGAGATGCTTCCCGCTAGCCAACGCGTGCCGCTAGTCCTCTATCACTACGAGGACTTGAGCTACGAGGAGATCGCCGCACGATTGAAGATTTCGTTGAGCAAGCTGAAGACCGACATTTTCCGGGGGCGTGAGGCGCTTCGGAAGAAACTCCAACTTGGAGTGAACAAGGAAGAATTTGCGGAGGCCACGGGTTCCGCGACTGCATCATGAAGATTATTCGACATCCCCTGTTTATGAGGCCCCACCCGGATGCCGAGCTGGAGCAATGGATCGATCGCGAACTGCGACAGCTCCCGGATCGGCCCGCGCCCGAGACTCTCATGCCTCGCGTCATGCAGGCCATCGCCGTGCGGCGGGCATTGCCCTGGTGGCGGAAGTCTTTCACCCATTGGCCGGCTCCCGCGAAGATCCTGTTCCTGTTGGGCAGTTCAGGATTGGCGTCCCTCCTGGCTTACCTGGTGTGGGGCGTATCGAACGGGGCCACGATGGGAACCCTCGGCGCCGAGATCCAATCGTGGATGTCCGGGCTCGGCTTGATCGGGTCCGTGTTGGAGACCTTGGGTTCCGCCCTGGTGACCCTGGCGAAATCGGCGGGGCCGTGGCTCATGTGGGTGTCGATTGCCATCGCGTCCGTGAGTTATCTGACGACGGTGGGATTGGGAACCCTGGGTTGGCGTCTGGCGACGCGTCGCGAATGAAACTGATTTTTGAGGGAGGTCTTATGAAGAGTTACGGAAACCAATTGAAGGGCGGCGCCCTGGCAGCCCTCGCCATGGTTTGGATGACCGTGGGCGTAATGTTCCATGCGCGGGCGGCGGACCCTGTGCCCGTGACTCCGGGCGTCAGCGATAACGTCGCCGAGCCGGCACGTCCGCCAGTCGTCGAGCCGGGCGAAACCTCGGGCGCCACGTCCAATCGAAGCGAAACGGGAACATCGCGGAGGCGATGGAGCCAGGAGGAGATGGTGTCGGTGGGCTCGGACGCCACCGTGGCGTCGAATCAAACCTCGGGCCAGGTGGTCGTTGTGAACGGCGACGCGACCATCGAAGGAGAGGTTCAAGGAGATGTCGTGGTGGTCTTCGGAAAGCTCAAGCTCCGCGGCAACGTGACGGGCGACGTGGTCGTGGTCCTCGGCGAGGCCGATGTCGACGGGCAGATCAACGGGGACACGTCGTTGATCATGACGCGGAGTCGGTTCGGCCCTCGCGCCGAGACCCGGGGGGAAGTGATCGCGGTCGGGGTTCGTCCGGATGTCGATGACGGCGCGAACCTGAGGTCCGATCCCGACGTCGTCTCGCTGGGGCCACTGCTGAGGTATTTCGAGGGGACCAAGGATTATCTCATACAGGGGGTTCTTTTCCTCAGACCGTTTCCGCCCCGGGTGGGGTGGGTCTGGATCGCGGCCGGAGTGTTTCTCGTGTTTCACCTCTTGATCGCCCTGGTCTTTGCCCGACCGATGGGACAGTGCATGGATTTGGTCCGTGAACAGCCGGCCCGTTCGTTTCTGGTGGGGTTGATCGCGTGCGTCCTGGTGGGACCCGTGTCGTTGCTGCTCAGCTTCACGGTGATTGCGCCGTTCCTGATCTGGATGGCGTTTCTGGCGGTATGCGTGTTCGGACGCGTGGCGGCCTACGGCGCCGTTGGAGCGGCGGTCACGCGGGCGGCGGGTGTCACGGGAATCTCGCATCCTTTGGGGGCGGTCCTGATCGGCTCCCTGATTCTTTACGCTTCCTACATGATCCCGTTGGTGGGGTTGCTTGTGTATGGCCTCGTTCTGCCGCTCGGCATGGGCGCGGTGATGATTCACATCTTCGACATGCTTAAACGCGAGCGCCCTCCGACGACGGCTTTGCCCCGACCCAATAGTTTCGCGGCTGCCAGTGCGTTGGCGTCCGGAAGTCCCGGACCGGCGACGCACGGGTTTACGGCAAGGGGGCCCGCGGCGGCTGGCGCAGGGACGGACGGTGGGGGCGGCGTGGAGCCTCCCAATCCGCCTCCATTACCCCCGCCGCCCCTGAACTCCCCAACGGGGGGGCCGCAGGTGATCCCGCTGGGGGGCATCGAAGCCTTGGCGTACCCGCGGGTGGGTTTCTGGCCTCGATTTGCAGCGGCGACCATCGACATGATCCTGATCGGCGTCATCAACATCATGACGTTCCAGTCGGCCGAATCGTTCTGGTTCCTGCTTGCGTCGTACCATGGACTGTTATGGGCATGGAAGGGGACGACCGTCGGTGGATCGGTGTTGAATCTGCGTCTGGTCCGGGTGGACGGCAGGCCGATGGACTGGCAGACGTCGATCGTTCGACTTCTGGGCGCGGTCGTCTCGCTCGTGCCCCTTGGACTTGGATTCTTCTGGGTGAGTTGGGATGCGGAATTTCAATCGTGGCATGACCGGATTGCGGGGACGACGATCGTGAAGCCCGATCGACGCGTTTCACTCGTTTAAGAGCCTGTCTGAAAAGTGAGTGGAGTCCTGCGGCGAGGGATTTTGGGGGCGCCCGAGGCGGCGAGGCCGGAGCATCCCCGCAGCGGGCTGTGACGGCCGCGCCAACGAAGGGCGAGCCCAAAAGAGCCGCCGCCCGAAGGGTTTTTGAGGAAAGGGCCGTCTGGCTTCGTTGCTCGTCGGTCAGAGACCACTGGCGGGTATCCTCCCTCCTCGCGCCTCGCGCCTCGCCATACGGCCTTTTCCTCGAAAACAGGACCCCACTGACTTTTCAGACAGGCTCTAAGAGCTGGGTTCCGGGAGGACCGAAAAACGAGCCGCCGACGAATGCGGGTTGCCGTAAGCGCCGGCGGCTGATTCTCTTCGCGCATGAATCCCGGGAAGGCGCTTACGTTGCTGGTCGCGGCATGGGCGGGTGGGTGGTGTGTGACGACCCAGGGCGCCGATCGCCTGTCGCTGGAGTGGACGAACAATGTTCTGACGGTGTCTGGAGGGTTGCTCAAGGCACCCGTTCAGATCTGGTACCTGGAAGCCTACTGCCGCGCGGGATCCACCGATCGGGAATGGGCTGAGACCGTCCTATCGCATCGCGCCGAACGGGTGTCGTTGGACGGTGCGACCGGTTGCCTTCGGCTACGGGACCGTTTGGTGGACGGGGTGGTGGTGGAGCATGTGTTGACGCCCGGAATTGATGAGGTGGATTTCCAAGTGGAGGCGCACAACCCGACCGGAACGGCCTCGGAAGCCCACTGGGCGCAACCCTGCATTCGGGTGGATGGCTTCACCGGGGCGGGCAAGGCCGATGCGTGGTCCGAAGTGCCGGCGTATGCCCGGAAGTCCTTTCTCTTCATCGACGGCCAGCCGAAAAGGTTGCCAACAGAACCGTGGGCCTTGCGGGCGCGCTACGTGCCCGGACAGGTCTGGGCGGCGCCGGGTGTCGATCGGCGCGACGTGAATCCAAGGCCGCTGAGCGTGTGGACGCCCTCGAGCGGCCTGATCGGCTGTTACTCGGCCGATGAGCGATCGATCCTGGCGACGGCATGGGAGCCCTGGCAGGAGCTATTCCAGGGCGTGATTGCGTGCATCCATTCAGACTTCCGCATCGGTGGCCTGGCGCCGGGAGAGCGGAAAAAGATCCGCGGGAAGCTCTATATCGTGGAGGCGGATCTGAAGTCACTGGTACGCCGGTACCAGCGCGACTTTGGGATCGCGGCATCCGCGGAGTGATTCCTGGGGCGGAGGCGATTTCGGACCCCGGGGCGTGGCTCGACAGGGCATGTCCGTGCGCCTAACTTCGCCGCCCAAGCAAACACCCACCATGGCCAAGTCCTATTTCCCAGGCGTCAAGTCCATCTCGTTCGAAGGTCCGGAGTCGAAGAATCCGCTCGCGTTTAAGCACTACGACCCGGCGGAGGTGGTGGAGGGAAAGACCATGAAGGAACACCTCCGATTTGCGGTGGTGTACTGGCATACGATGCGCGGAACGGGGGCGGATATGTTCGGTTGGGGGACGGCACGGCGTCCATGGCAGGCGGGAGAAGGGACAGTGAAGGAGGCGATCGGCCGAGCACACGCGATGTTCGAATTCGTGGAGAAACTCGGCGCGCCTTTCTACTGCTGGCACGATCGCGACGTGGCCCCGCACGGGAAGACCCTGGCGGAATCGCACAAAAACTTCGACGCGGTCGCCAGCGAGTTGAAAAAGCTCCAGGTGGACACCGGCATCCGTCTCCTGTGGGGCACAGCCCAGAACTTCGTTCATCCGCGGTACATGCATGGCGCGGCGACCAGTTGCAGCGCCGATGTGTTCTGTTTCGCCGCCGCCCAGGTGAAAAAGGCGTTGGAATGGACCCATGAACTCGGTGGGGAGGGCTACGTGTTCTGGGGCGGTCGCGAGGGATACTCGACGCTGTTGAACACGGACCTGAAGCGGGAGATGGATCACCTCGGCCGGTTCATGCACCTCGCCGTGGACTACAAGAAGAAGCTCGGGTTCAAGGGGCCGTTTTACATTGAGCCCAAGCCGAAGGAACCCACGAAGCACCAGT
>JBBQIU010000228.1:0-5660 GCA_038325245.1 Verrucomicrobiota bacterium | reverse complement strand
GGACGCCAGCACCGTCCAGCAGATCGAGAAGGCCATCCAAAAGGCCAACATCGGCCTCAACCCCGCGGTCCAGGGCAAGTCACTCCGGATCTCGATTCCGGAACTCAGCACCGAGCAGCGCGAAAAATTCGTCAAGGCCGTCCGTCACATGGCCGAAACCGGCCGCGTCGCCGTCCGGCACGTCCGCCGCGAAGCCATCGAACATCTGAAGAAGGAGCAAAAAGCCGGCACCATCACCGAAGACGAACTCGAAACGGCCGAAAAGGAAGTCCAGAACTTCACCGACAAGTTCAGCCAGAAGATCGATGCGCATCTCCAGCACAAGGAGAAGGAAATCATGACCGTCTAGGAATTTTTCCTTAATTCTATTCCGGATTCTCTCCAAACACCTTGCTCAGGAGCGCCTCCGCATCGCGGTAGTCCGGCACCACCACGTCCGCTCCCACCCCGAGCAACCGGTTCCGCTTCCACTCGTCAAATCGGCCTGACCCGTTGTTCGCCTCGTCGCTGGCCACCGCGATGGCCAGTCCACCGGCCTCCTTTGTGTTCTGGATCTCGACGTAGCCGTCCCCGATCGCGAGCAGCGCCTGCCCGGGGATCGCGTTCTCCCGCAGGATCCGCTCGATCACCATCTTCTTGGAGAAGCTCTTGAAGTCATCCTGCGCCCCATACACTCGCGCGCCGAAGTACCGGGTCACGTCCAGAAGTTCCGCTTCCTGTTTGACGTACATTTCGTCCGTGCCGCTGGCGAGGTACAGCGTCAGTCCCCGCGCCGTCAGAAGTTCCAGGAGCCGGTGCGTCCCGAAGACCAACAAGTCGTCCCTTTCCAGACGACCGGTCCGAAGGCCCTCGGTGCGGTCGGCAATGCGCCGGTTCAGGCGGCGCAGGTATTCGTGTTTGTATTCCAGGGGTTCCTGCGGCGTCCCGCCCCGTTCCCGCACGCGGTCCGCCAACTGCATCATCTGGTAGATCGTCTGCTTTCCGTTCAGCCGCATGATGTCTTCAAACGCTAATTGACTGCGCTGCGCGTCCGTCTCCCCGGACAACGGCGGCAGCACCTCCGTGAACATGGGAACCATCACTTGGGGCCATCCCTCGCGGATCAGCGACAGGGTCCCATCAAAGTCGAACAGGACATGTCGGATCTCCGGCCGCGGTTGGAAATGGGGGGCAAACTCAACAAGACCCGAAAAGCGACCACTCATGTCCCGCTGTGCATAGGAGGCGGCACAGACCGAGCCAAGCCAAAAGGCGCCCCGTCCCGCCCTTGTCGCGCAACGGCTCGTGAGGCAACCTGCCCGCCATTCATGCGCCAGCCGCCGCCCCGATCCCCTGACCCCACCTCCATCGCCACGCCTCGAAACCAGGGCCTGCGCGGCTTTCTGCTTTTCCTCCTCCTTCTCGTCGGGATCGTCGGACTTCTTTTCCGCGACAGTTTCCGCCCCGAGATGGCCATGTTTGCCAATGACGGTCCGCTGGCCGTGATGATGGCGGATTGCTTCCAACTTCCCGAAGCGTGGAAGGGCATCTGGGCGGACCTCAATTGGATCGGCGGCACGGGGGGCGTGCCGCCTTTCGTTGTCACCTGGCTGCTGGGGTGGATCCTCGGCCCTCTGCATTTCATCAATTTCTACCCCGGCATCACCGTCATCATCCTCGGGTTCTGTGCCTGGGTGTTCTTTCGCCAACTCGGCTTCCCCCCGGCGGTCTGCATCCTGGGCGGCCTGGCGGCCACATTGAATTCAGACTTCTTCTCCTACGCCTGCTGGGGCCTGGGCACGCTTCCCCTCTGCGTGGCCTCGGTTTTCCTGGCGTTCGCCGCCCTCGTCTCACGCATCCAGCCCGCCTGGGCCCGCCCCGTCCTTGCGGGTGGCGCCCTGGCCAGCGCCCTGATGGAAGGCTTCGACAATGGGGCGATTTTCAGCCTCTACGTCGCCGCCTTCGCCGTCTTCCACGCCTGGAACTCGCGCCCCACCGATTCTCCAGGGCCCCGTCTCGGAGCCGGCCTCCTTCAGACGGGCACCATCGCCATTGCGTCGGCACTGGTCGCGTCGCACATGCTGATCGGCCTGTTCCAGGGCAACATCGCCGGCGTCACCGGCATGGGGCAGGACCGGGAATCCAAGGCGGCCCGGTGGGCGTTCGCAACCATGTGGAGCCTTCCCCCCAAGGAGACGTTGCGGGCGATCATTCCCGGCCTGTACGGCTACCGGATGGACACCCCCGACGGCGGCAATTACTGGGGGACCGCCGGCAGCGATCCCGAGTGGGATGACTATTTTGCGAAGCCCGATCGCAATCCCGAACAGGCGCCGCGCAAGTCCATTCGCTTCTCGGGCGCAGGCCACTACACAGGAATTCTTGTGGTGCTCCTCGCCGCCTTCGCCGTCGTCCAGAGCCTCCGCGGCGCGGCCAGTCCCCTGACACCCCAGGAACGGCGCTGGGTCTGGTTCTGGTTCGGCGCCGCCGTGCTCTCGCTCCTCCTTGCCTTCGGCCGGTATGCCCCGTTCTACCAGATCGTCTACGCACTGCCCTATTTCAGCACGATCCGCATCCCGATGAAGTTCCTCCACCCGATGAACGCCGCCCTGGTCATCCTTTGCGGGTACGGCCTGCACGCCCTCTGGCGTGGTTGGGTGGAGAAGGCGACGTCCCGAACCGGAGGCGTCACGGCTTCCTTCAAGGCCTGGTGGCCCAAGGCCCAGCCCGCCGACCGCCGCTGGGTGGCGGGCACCCTCGCCGCAACTGCCGCCGCCCTGCTCGCGTGGCTGACTTACGGCTACGCGCAGCCCACCCTCATCCGATTCCTCGGTGAAGTAGGTTTCGCCCCGCCCGAGGCCCAGATCATCGCCCGCTTCAGCCATCGTGAAGTCGGAATCTTCGTCATCATGCTCGGCGCGTCCGCGGCGCTCCTCATTGTTGTCCTCTCCGGTTGGCTCTCGGGTTCCCGCGGCCGTTACGCAGCCCTCGCCCTCGGCGCCTTGCTGGCCTTCGATCTCGCCCGCGCCAATCTCCCCTGGATCGTCCATTACAATTGGCGCGAACGGTTCGCGACGAACCCCCTCTTCGAGACCCTTCGCGCCTCGCCCCACACGGCGCGTGTGACAGGGCAACTGCCCTTCGCGCTTCCCGGCCGGGCCGGTGAACTGCAGGCCATGCTCGGCAGCGTCTACGGCGCCGAATGGCTCCAGCACCAACTACGGTACTTCAATGTCCAAGCCCTCGAAATCGTGCAGATGCCGCGTATGCCAGCCGACCTTTCCGCATATGCGCAAGCCGTGAAGCCCCATCCCCTCCGCGAGTGGGAACTCACCAACACCCGCTACCTTCTCACGCTCGCCCCGCTCGTCGACGCCATGAACCAACAGCTCGACCCGGCCGAAAAGCGTTTCCGCCTTCACACCGCCTTCGCCCTGTCCCAATCGCCGTCCGGCGTCATCCAGGTCCAAACCAACGCCGAGGGCCCGTTCGCCCTCGTCGAATTCACCGGAGCCCTCCCCCGTGCCATGCTCTTCGACCGCTGGCGAGGCGACATCGCTGACGAGGAAACCCTCAGCCTCCTCGGCAGCACCAACTTCTCCCCGCACATTGAGGTCCTCATCGCCGACCCCGTCCCCGCCCCCTCCGTCACCACGTCCTCCCAGCCCGCCGGAACCGCTACCAACGAATCCTACTCCTCCCGAAGGTTCGTGATCTCCACCGACGCCCGAACGCCGTGCATCCTTCTCGTCAATGACAAGCACGACCCGGATTGGAAGGTGTTCGTCGACGACAAGCAGGAACCGTTGCTCCGCGCGAACTTCATCATGCGCGGCGTCTACCTCACGCCGGGGAAACACCGGGTGGAGTTCCGCTTTGAACCCGACCGGGGTTCGCTTTGGTTCTCCACCGCCGCCATGGCCGCGATGCTCGGATTACTCGCCTACACCGGCGTCCACGGCGCCAGAACTCGCCATGCGGCGTGACCCCGATCCATCCCAGGAAAAATCGGTGAGCCACCAGGACACGTACTACCGCAACAACGAAGCCTACGCGGAGTTCCTCGCCAAGTGGGACGCGGCGTTCTACTCGAAATACACGAACACCCTCCGACCCGGCCGTCCTGGCGGACGCTGCCTCGACGTCGGCTGCGGTGTCGGTCAGGTCATCGGACGCCTCTCCGCCGATGGCATCGAAGCTCACGGCGTCGAGATCTCCGAACCCAATCTTGCCCGGGCCCGAAGCGTCGCTCCCCTCGCCCGCCTCTATGACGGAAAGCGACTCCCCTACGACGACGCCTTTTTCTCCGCCGTCGGAACGCTGAATGTCCTGGAACACGTCGATGAACCGGAGGCGTTTCTCGCCGAACTGGTGCGTGTGGCGGAACCCGGCGGACGCGTCGTCGTCAGCAGCCCCAATTTCCTCCGTGCCGTCGGGCCCGGCTACCACCCCCGAATGCGTGGCCTCGCGCAGAAGTGGCGCAACCTCCAGGCCCAGGGTGCACGCCGCCGGTCCATCCGGACCGCCCCGGACCGGGTACGATTCGAGCGAATGCCGCCCATCATTCGCGAACCCTTTCAACCCGACGACGACGCCATCGTCGCTACCAACCCGCTCGAGATTGCCTTCTTCCTGGAGCGTCTCGGTTGCGAAATTGAGCGTGTGGAATGCACCGATCGCCACGTGCCCGCACCCCTGGATTGGCTGCTCAACGCAACGCCCCTGCGCTGGGTGATGTTCAATGCCTTCGTCGTCGCGCGGCGACGGCCCGCCAGTGGCGGCCCATAAGCCTTACCTTTAACCGACCCTTCCAAAATCCCTCTCCCGCCGGAGCGAAGCGGAGGTGGGAGAGGGTGGTTCCGCGCATGCGGAACCGGGTGAGGGCTCTCCCTCCGTTTCATGGTCCCAATACGTGTCCGATTCGATGATGACCCGCTAAACAGGTTGCGCACCGCGTCGGACGATTAGACCCGCGAACTCGCGGCGTCCGCACCAAAGCAGATAGAGAGCCATGGCGACGAGGATGAGAAGCATCGGGGAAAAAAGCCCCTCGCCCTTCATCACGAAACCGTGAAACGCGAGGATATTGACGAGGATCGGACCCAGCACGAGGAGCCCGAAATTCCGGGTGCGCGGGATGGCGACCAGGATGCCGCCGACCACCTCGAACACCTTCACGAACGCGAGGTAACCGGTGGGGACGAAGGCCGCCATGAAATGCCCGGGAGGCGTGCCTTCGGGCGGCGGCGGCATCGGAACCAGGTCGAAAAGGACCACTGCGCCGGAGGCGATGAACAGCAGCCCCAGGAGGATGCCGACGATGGATGGGACGTATTTCATGGATGATTTCGCGTCGAACTCGGCAGCTCCACGGGAATGCATGTTCGCAGAGACGACGAATAAGGCTGCCCGACCAGGACATCAAGAAAAGCGATTTTTTGCATCAAGAGACTTGATAACACATCTCTGCGCTTTCTGCGTTCCCTGTGGCCAAAATCCAAACGCACAAGCCACAAAGAACGCAGAGAACGCAGAGAATCCGAAGGACAGGATCGCCTTCCCAGGTTCCCCATCCCCCGAAGTGCGAGAGACGGGCGAGTCGTGCTCCTGGGATTCTATCATCCCCTTCCTCCGCAATCCGGTATCCCTATGGAAGGACGCGTCCTTAGCCAGATCAGGGT
>JBBQIU010000227.1:0-5662 GCA_038325245.1 Verrucomicrobiota bacterium | reverse complement strand
AGGGCGGGCAGGACAACTCGAGCCTTCCGTGATCCCCAGTGGCTCCTGCCGCTCCAGAGAAGACTGCTATCAATTCAGGGACCGCCTCGCCATGCTCAAGACGGTCGGCTAAGACGCGTAATGCCAATGCCTTAACTCTCGATGCTGCGAGTTGCTCTGTTTCCCCGTAAGCAAGGACACCCGGTAAATCAGAGATCTCGGCAAGCCACCGACCATCCTCTTCACGTTCGATCTCGATCCTCATCTCTGATTCGTAGTCTAGGCAGTCTGTGTGCAGTGTCGACCGGGAAGCTGGCTGGACCTAGGCGCTGAACATCCTGATGGAGTCGCGTGTGCCTGTTCGTACGGTTCAATATTGCCGTGCTGGGTGAAGACGGATTGGAGGTGGCTTTCGAAGAGGGCGCGGGCGTTTTGGAGGTTCTGTTCGGCCTTGGCTTTGGCGGTGGCCAGGCCGGCAAAGGCTTCGTCCAGCACGCCGACGATCCGCTGCTGTTCGGGGAGGGGGGGATGGCAGATGCTGAAAGCCTTCACCTCCGGGAAATAGATCGTCTGATGTAAGGAGCCGCTCGCGAACCGGAGTAGGTCATCGTCTTCCGCGATGAAAAGATATTTCAGGAAGTCATGATCAAGTTGCTCTGAGCACACCCAGTTCACAAAGTCCTGGCTGGTTGCCATCGGTCTACCCATGACGACGACGTATCCGACCGAAGCGGTGCGCGAAAGGCAGACGGTATTCTCCGGGAGGACTCGTGCCGACGAGTTCTGAACTCCGAGTTCGTTGGTCCTCTCCTGTGTGTCATCGATGCGTCCTCCGTCGTGAGCCCGAGCATCCGAAATCCCGATCCACGGGATTGTGCCACCCCAGTATTCCGGATGCCGTCGGCTGGGCGTGTGCCCTGATTCCAGGCGGGCCAAGTCGGTAAGCACAGACCAGCGCCATCCTTTTGGAGCGGGAGTCGAGGGCATCCCCACCGAAAGCGCATGTTTCGGCGGGATGTGCCGGGTCGTGGCTTTGCGCCCACCGGTTTCGGTGATTCGAGAGACGAGGGTCATATCAGCCCCCTAATGCTCTCCAGCACCTCCGTGCTCTCGGCGTCCAGCGCCTCGCGACGTCGGTGCCTCACGGAAGCAAGCTCATGCGGCAGCGCGGTCGCGCGGGATGTGGGTGGCGCAGGCTGCTTCACGGGGGTCCTCCGGAGTTGTCCGGCATTCTGGGCGGTACCGTTCTGGGGTCCGTCGTCGGACGCGCGCCATGGTCTGGGGTTCGTCGGGGCATCTCCGGCCCATGACTCGCCTTCCTCCCATCCGTCCCATTCCTAAAAGCCAGCCGGGCGCGGGTCATGCGCTCGCGAAGGCCGCCTTCCCGGATGGTAGTCGGCCAGCAGCTCCTCCAGACTTCAGACTTGCCCGGCCGACGTTGGTCAGTTTGATCTCGGTTTCCTTGGAGGTGAGTGCGGCCTTGCTGCCCTCCAGAATGTTCTGCTTACCAGATCGCGCGGATTGAATCATCTGGTCGACGGTACGGTCGCGTAGCTCGAGAAACCTGTGCGCGAAGCGGAAGGTGATGTCGTAGATGACCTCAGCCTTTTGATAGGAGAGGAGCGTCTGGTAATCGCCGCGTGGGGGGATGATGGGATGGGAATCATGGGACGTCGGTGATGAGTCCCTTCGCTGGCTGGCATCCTGTGCCTTCTTCTCATGTCCTTTCATAACCATTTCCGGATGCCTGCCAGCACCTCCGCGCTGTCGGCGTCCAGCGCAGCGATCTCGTCCATGATCTGCTGCGGGCTGCGGTGCGTCACAGTCTCGCCAACATTGGGATTCTTCACCGAGAGATCGAAGGTCGCCGGGTCGATCGTCTTGGCATCCAGGCTCCAGCTTTTGGGCGAGTCGGCGAAAGTCTTTTGCAGCTTCAGGAACTCGGCGAGGTCGTCGTCGTTGAGCGGGTTGGTCTTGCCGAGGCTTCGGCCGGGGTCGAGTTGGTAGAACCAGACTTTGCGGGTGGGCGAGCCCTTCTCGAAGAACAGCACCACCGTCTTCACGCCCGCGCCTTGGAACGTGCCGCCGGGGCAGTCGAGCACGGTGTGGAGGTTGCAGCTCTCCAGCAGTTTCTTCCCATCGAGCTGGGCCTCCACCGCCTTCTCGGTCTCCAGGGCGTCGAGGTATTTCATGAAGAACAGCCAGGACGTCTGCTCGGTGTAATCGAGCTCGCTCGTACAGCCGGCATCCTTCCACAGGACGTCGTCGATGTTCGTGAAGGCTTGTTCGAACAGAGGCGGATAACGGCTACCGGACGACGTGCCGATTTGCCCAAAGGCTGTGGGAGTTGGAGGGTTTGGAGGTTCTTTGGATCATCAGCATAACGCGGAGCGCGAAGGATTTAGCATGGGTCAGGCGCGGTCGCCACGACTTCGGTTGGAATGGCTACCCCGGGGAAACGGCGAACGGTCAGGGTTCCATTGCTCTTCCCAGGGCGCCTCCGGCCGGGTGGGTGCGTCCGACTTCCCGGTTCAGGAAGGTCCGGATCGATGGGACGCGGCGGAACTCGGCAGTCCAATTGCATCGGAAGCCCGTGGTTCCGCTTGCACAAAGCGAGGTGCCCATTTCGGGCGGGCAGGTTGACTCCCGGGCGACCGAATTCCAGGAGGTAGGCGGAGGGCGCCTGCGTGGATCGCTCAGCGCACTCGCCGGGACACGACGACAGGGGCCAAACCACGCTCGATGGCGCCTTTGGGAGGCCTCGAGCTCGAACACCGGGAAGTGTCCTGAAACACCGCGAACACGGGGAGAATTGTTGAGACCGGGCGTTGAAACCTGGTGGCTTTTCTACAGGTGATTCCGTTAAAAAAAATTGAAGGCGAGAGACTTGGAGAAAGTGGTGGCTGGGGGCGGAATTGAACCGCCGACACGAGGATTTTCAGTCCTCTGCTCTACCAACTGAGCTACCCAGCCCTCCGAAGAGCCGCAAATAATGCCCGCCCCGGCCGCCGCTGCAAGGGCGAATTCCACCCCGTCCGATTCCCCGATTCCCCGATTCCCATTCCCAAATCCCGGCAAACCCAAATCCCAAGTCCGGATTCAACCACCCCGTCACCAGCACCTTCCGCCTTCAACCCACCCGCGCGTCAACACGCACGAGCCCGCTACTCCTGCCGCGGGTGGGTTCTACTTCCTCCGTCGCCGAGGGCCGCCCGCCCGCCCGGCCCCGGCCTTCCGTGATTCGGACACCGGCTCCGCAATCAGGTCGTAGTCCGTGTGTCCAACAATGCGAACCTCCGCGAACTCCCCGGCTGGCAGGCGACCCCGCACATAAACGCGCCCGTGGATGTCCGGGGCATCGGATTCCGCGCGCGCCACGGAGTTTTCGCCCCGCGTGCCGGCCTCCGGGGCGTCACCGTCCGCGCGGATCAGCCCGTGTTCCCAGGAGGAAACGTTCGCCTGCCGCAACTGCTCGTCCTGTGCGGACCCTTCCACGAGAACACGCAGCGTTCGACCCTCGAAAGACGCCGAGATCTCCCGCGCCACGGCGTGTTGCGCCGCCATCGCCCGATATCGGCGCCTCGCGCGCGTTACCGGCGGAACCTGCTTCTGCATCTTTCCCGCAACGGTCCCCTGTTCCTGGGAATAGGCGAACACACCGAGACGTTCGAACCGGGTCTCGGCGATGAAATCCAGCAGGGCCTGGAAATGTGCCGCCGTTTCACCCGGGAATCCGACGATGAACGTCGTCCGAAGCGCTATGCCTGGGATCCCTGCCCGAATCCGCCCAATCAGTTCCCGGATGTATCGGCCATCCGTCTCGCGACGCATCCGAACCAGCATGTCGTCGTGAATGTGCTGCAACGGCATATCCACGTAGCGCGCGACCTTGGGACACCCGGCGATGGTGGCGATCAGTTCGTCGGTCCAATGCGCGGGATGCGTGTAGAGCAGGCGAATCCAGAAATCGCCGGGCAGGGCATTCAATTCCCGCAGGAGGGTGCCCAACGTTGTCGCATCCGCGGGCAAGGCACGGGTCGCCGCCCGGAACCGGTCCGGCGACGCGATCGCGCGGCTCGCGTTCGCGCGCAGGTCCAGCCCGTAATAGGTCGAGTCCTGGGAGATGAGATTCAGTTCCTTCACGCCCTCGGCGATGAGCTGGCGCGCCTCCGCAACGATGTCGGCTTGGGGCCGGCTCCGGTGCGATCCGCGCATGCGGGGGATGATGCAAAAGCTGCAAGGGTGGTTGCAGCCCTCGGCAATTTTCACGTACGCGAAATGGGACGGCGTGAGCCGGAATCGGGGGGTGTCCCAGTGTGGGATGTATTGCGGTCGGAGATGGACGTCGATCGAAGGCGCTCCCGCCACGACGGAAACGGCCGCGACGGTCGAACCCACCGTCGTGCGCGTGCGCCCGAATTTCGAAGTTCCACGAAGGACCTCTTCCTCGGTGTGCGAAGGGACTGCGATTCCTGGATCGGGGGACCGGGCGACGTCGATCTGCGCAAGGCGCTCCTGGACCAAACTCTTCCGACCCTTCGTTTCCACAAGTCGTGAAGCCTGCTTCGCGGCGCGCCCCGCGATGGCCTGCTCGACAATTCGCCCCACCTGTTCGACCTGATCAATGCCCATGAAGGCATCGACCTCGGGCATCAGCTTCGGCAGGTCATCACGGAACCGCTGAGGCAGGCACCCGGATACGATCACCGCCTGCCCTGGTTGTCGCTGTTCCCTCAATTCGGTCGACTCCAGGATCGTGTCGACGCTCTCCTCCTGGGCGGCGTCGATGAAGGAACAGGTGTTGACGATTAGAGCGTCGGCCTGGGTGGGGTCGTTGACGATTTCCACCCCATCCTTGAGCAGGGCGCCAAGCATGATCTCGGCGTCCACGAGATTCTTGGCACACCCCAGCGAAATGAGTCCCACGCGGCGGGGCCGATGGGCGGACGTCAGAATTGGCACGGAAGGACCGGTCACAGGCTGGGAACCCTAGACGGATTCAGGCCCAGCCCCAAGCACCGCTTGGCACGGATTCGCGCCGCATGGGTCAGCGTGGGTCAGGGGGAATCCGGGAGGAGCGCCCGTGGCGACGGTACCGGAGACGAACCGTCCGGCGGGATGGGGGTTCCCTGACCCTGACGGAGGATCGCCTGGACCTGGGCCAGAGCCTCTCTCGCCGACGTGTTTCTGGGTTCAAGACGAACCGCCTCGGCGAGATGCCGGTCGGCGAGTTCCCAACGACCCTGCCGGGCGTAGGCGATGCCCAGGTTGAACCGGCCGAGCGCGTGATCGGGCTTGAGGCGGACAACCTCCTCGAACTGCTCGCGGGCCGTTTCCACCTGGCCCGCGACGGCATACTCAACTCCGAGCAGGTACCGGGCATCCCAAAGGCGGGGATCGAGTCGGATGGCGTGCTGGAGGCTCTGGACGGCCTTGTCCCGGTGCTTGTCGGCAGCCTGCGCGTCCGCGAGCCGTAAGTAAGCCCGGGCATGATCGGGTTGAATTCGGATCGCCGCCTCGCAAGCCGCCACCGCCTCGGTGGGGCGTCCCCGGGCGAGGAAAAGATCCGCCAGCTCAAGCCAAGCCTCGACCCAGTCCGGCTGCATCGCCACCGCCTTCTCGATGAGCGGGCGGGCTTCCTCTAAATTGTCCAGGCGGCGACAGAGAGCCCCGGCTTGGAGGT
>JBBQIU010000226.1:0-5671 GCA_038325245.1 Verrucomicrobiota bacterium | reverse complement strand
GGACCGTAATCTGGGCCGAAGCGGAAAGGGCCAGGACCGAGGCGGCGATGGTACTGCTGATGAAACGAAATCGGAAATTAGTGGTATTAGGATGCATATGATTTTTTTCCTGTACGCTGAGTTTGGACTCCCGCACAGGATGCAACCTAGAGGGGAACGACTCCCCGGACTATGGGGTCTTACCCTACCTGCCGTTCCATAGCTGCCGGCCCCTCCAAGGCCACTTGGCTAAGGGTCTTTCCAGGAAATTGAGAGGGGCCCTGCGACCAGGAGTTCTGCCCCGCCCAAGAAAAGACTGTCGCGATCACTCCCCGCCTCCATCCCCATCGAGGGCTTCCTTGAATTCATTTTCCAAGTTTCTCGCCCGCCCTCACCACGGTCCCATCCTTCGTTCCCCCCTGGTGTGCGCTGTACGAAACGAGGCCCGCTCCCAGGACGATCAATCCCACCCCCGCCCAGCGGACGACGCTCACCTGTTCATGCAGATAGAACTTCGCCGCAAGGGCCGTCAGCACGAATCCAAGCGACGTCAGGGGCCAGACCAGGCTCACATCCGCGTGCGCCAGAAGGTACAACAGGATCCCAAAGAAGGCGGCCTCGAAGACCACGCCCAAAAGAATCTTCGGATGGCTCGCCCCCGCCTTCACGACCCGCAGGACCTCCGCCATGCTGATCCGCTCCATTTCGCCCACGTCCTTCATTCCGCGGCTCAGGAACACGACACCCACCGCCTCCAGGACGAGGCCAATCAAGAGGATCACCACGAACTTCAGCACGTCTGCGAGACTGATCGCGTCCGCACCCATAGCCAAGTCCGTCCTCTTACCCCTTCCGCCTTTCCTTTGAATCGTTCCTGATTCCGCAATGCGATCGTGGCATCGAAGTGGAAACGGTCACCCTTTCGCCCAAGTTCCAAATGGTCATTCCGAAGGCGATTCGGGATCGAATGGGATTGCGGCCCAGCCACAAACTCTCCGTCGTCCAGGACGGCAATCGCATCCAACTTGTTCCACTCGAGCCGGCTCGAAAGCTCAGGGGATCACTAAAGGGTCTCGACACGTCGGTGCCTCGCGATCCGGATCGGCCATGAACGTGGTCGATTCCTCGCCCTGGTTGGAGTACTTCGCGGACACCCAGGCGGCCCCGCATTTCGCTTCGGTGATCGAAGCTCCCGTTCGGCTGGTCGTGCCGGTGTCTCACAAGTCCCTGTAACGGATACGTTCGAGGCCCAAATCGTCGACAAGGCCCCGGACGCGAGGGCTCACCATCGCCTCGAATTCGTGGCGGGAACCTTCCATGGATGGATGCCCATACACCTCGACGTCCCCCGCCGGCAATCGGGGGAGCAGGCGCATCAGGTAGGTCTCATCCACGCTCCCGTCCGCCAGCAGTCCAAACACAGCACCGGTATGCCGGATGCCCAACCTTTCCAACACGGGCGCCGCGCGGCGGGAAAGCAGCCCGAAGATCAGCGCGTGGCTCAGCCGGTAAAACCACCGCCCCTTCTGGATCCGCAGGCTGGTCGTCAGGGAATCCCGCGTGAGCCTCATTCGTTCAATGCCCCATTCCCGCGCGTGTTCGGCGAGAAGATCGAAGACCACCGGGTGCAGGTGCAAGTGCAGGTGGCCGTTGACATGGTCCAGTGGAAGACCGGTCGATCGAAACCGCCCGAACTGGGCCGCCAGTTCCGCTCGTATCGGCTCCCGCATCTCCCGCCGTGCCCAGTATCGATATCCAGCGGCGGGAGCATCGTCGGAAAACCGTCCATCGCCACCGACCAATCCCGGAATCCGTGAAGCGGGCAGGACCGAACTCCCATGCACCAAAGTGACATGAAGACCAACCCCCAGCGTCGGCGTCCGCAGCGCCATCGCGACGGCCTCGTCGAAGCCTTCGCCCGCGACCATCAGACTGGCCGTGGTGAGAATCCCGTCCTGGTGTGCCCGGAGGACCGCCTCATTGATGGGACCCGAACGTCCGAAGTCGTCGGCGTTGACCACCAGGCGACGCCGACCTTCAAGGCGCCCCATAGTTTGGCGCCACTGCTCCGAAGTGGATCCGGAACCACGTCCGCGCGATCAAGGTAAGCTTCTGGAACTTCGAGAGACGGGTGGGTTCTGGACCAAAGACATGGAACCGCGACGCCTCGAGCTTTTTCAGAAGTCTCCAATAGACCGACCCCATCAACTCGGCCGCCACCATGGAACGTCGGTCCACGGCGGGAAGCGCGTTTCGAGCGGCCCGATAAAATCCCCGTGCGCGGTCTGCAACCGCTTCCGCGGCGCGCACGTACCGTTCCGAATAGACGCCCTGAAGGATTTCCTCTTCGGTCACCCGGTGCCGGCGCAATTCCTCCGCCGGCAGGTATATTCGTCCGCGCTCCGCATCGCGTCGCACGTCCCGCAGAATGTTCGTCAACTGGAGAGCCTTTCCGAGGTGCACCGCATACTCCCGGCACCCCGAATCCGTGTATCCAAAGACCTCGATGCTCAGCAACCCCACCACCGACGCCACCCGGTAACAGTACTGTTCAAGCTCGTCGTACGTCTCGTACCGATGCCGGACCAGGTCTGCCTCGCAGCCACGGATCAACTCGTCGAACAGTTCGAACCGGAGCCCATAGGCTCGGATCACCGGCTCCAATTCGCGATTGACCGGAAAGCACGGCGCTCCCCCGGAACAGGCCGCCCGGACGTCCTCCCGCCAGGCCTCCAGCATTTGCGTCCGCTCCGCGACAGGCCGAGAATCCTCGTCCGCGACGTCATCCACTTCACGACAGAAGGCGTACAGCGCCGCCATGCCCCGTCGCCGCTCCTTGGGCAGCAGGATGAACGCCAGTGCCAGATTGGAACCGCTTCGCTTCGTGATGGCGACGCTCGTCTCCATGCCCAGTCACTTCGGCGAATCGAGCGGCCCAATCATCGTCGGGGGAGGCATGCCTTCCGGTCGTTCGGGGGGCAATCCTCCTATCTCTGCCAGTGTGGGATTGCGAGGGCGATGGTCCCGCCGCCGCCGCACGCGACGCTTCCGGCGATCACCCGGGCTGGAAGAGCCGTCGCTGCCCTCCGCGTCAACGGCCTCCTCCCGATCCGATGAAGCTTTGGAGGAGGAGGACGCCAATGCGGTCGAAGGCGATGACCCCGAGGCCGACGCACGCGAAGTCCGTCGCTCGTTTTCACGCCGACGCGATCCGCGCCGACGCGACATCACACCCAGGGCGATTCCCAGGCCGAGAACGGCGACCAAGGCCAGAATCACGGCCAGCACCACCATCATGTCGTTCGCAATGAACGCCCCGGTCTTGCCCGCGGGGGAGGCTCCTACCGTCGTTTCCATTTCTAGGTTTTATCCGCGTTCCGAATCCGAAGCCGGCTCATCTTCATTGACCCCATCCGACTGCAAATTCAACCGCTGCATCCGGTACCGCAGCGCGTGTCGGCTGATTCCGAGCATCTCGGCGGTGCGTCCTACGCTTCGGCAACGCTCCAGCGCCGCCGTGATCAACCTTCGCTCGTAGT
Source organism: Verrucomicrobiota bacterium (assembly GCA_038325245.1). GTDB lineage: Bacteria > Verrucomicrobiota > Verrucomicrobiia > Limisphaerales > CAIMTB01 > CAIMTB01. Next base: position 2,153 of record JBBQIU010000226.1, on the reverse strand, counting down.
CCACCATGGCCTCTTCCAACGACCGGTCGGTGGCGAGTTCGGCCTGGGATACGGGCGACAATCGCGCCTCGAGCGCAAAGTCCGGCAGGCTCTCCAACCGGACCTCCGATCCTGGCTCCAGAATCACGGCACGCTCGATCGCATTGCGCAACTCGCGGACATTACCCGGCCAGCGATGGCGGAGCAACGCCTGTTGGGCCGAGCGTCCCAACCGCAGGTGAGGTTTGTTCAGGGAGGGTCCGTAGACCCCGAGAAAATGTTCCGCCAATTGAAGCACATCCTCTCCCCGCTCACGCAGCGGCGGTGGCCGGAATTGCACCACGTTGAGGCGATGAAAAAGATCCTCCCGAAACTCGCCTTTTTGAATCAGCTCCACCACATCCCGATTCGTCGCCGCCACCAGACGGACGTCGACCCGCAATTCCTCATTGGCGCCGACCCGGCTGAACGAACCATCCTCCAGGAAGCGCAACAGCTTGGCCTGTAACGCGCGGCTCATATCACCGATCTCATCGAGGAAAACCGTTCCTCCGTCCGCTTCCTCCACCCGGCCAGGTTTCTGGCGTTGAGCCCCAGTGAACGACCCTTTCTCGTGGCCGAACAATTCGCTCTCCAGCAACGCCTCCGGAATCGCCGCACAGTTGATCCGAAGGTAGGGCGAGGAAGAACGTCGGCTCAGACTGTGCAAACAGCCGGCAATCAACTCCTTGCCTGTTCCACTCTCCCCCAGGATCAGAACCGTCGCGTTGGTCGGCGCGACCGTTTGAATCAGCGTTCGCAGTTCGCGCATCCGCGCGGAATCCCCAATGAGCTGATTCAACTGAAACTGCTGCTGTTCCCGCGACCGCAGCACGGTGTTCTCCCGCATCAACCGGTGTCGCTCAGCGCAGCGACCGACCACATGCAACAGCTCTTCCGGGGCGAACGGCTTGGCGAGATAATTGAAGGCCCCCGACTGAATCGCTTCCACAGCGAGTCGCGGGGTTGCAAAGGCCGTGATGATCACTACCGGAACCGTCGGCCATCGACGCCGCGCCTCGCGCAGGAGTTCGTACCCGCTCATCCCCCCCAGGCGGGCGTCCGAAATCATCAGCAGCACCTCGCGCTCCTCCAAGGCCCGGAGTGCTTCCTCCGCCGAACCGACCGCCACGACGCCGTGACCCTCGGAACGGAGGATCTGTTCCAGCGAGGTCCGCATATTCGGTTCGTCGTCGACAATCAGGATGGGCGGCAGCGCAGCCATTAATGTTCCAATCGCAATCGGGTTCGTCCGGGGAAGAACAATCGGAAGCGGGTCCCCCGACCCACCTCCGATTCCACCTCCACCCAACCCCCAAACATCTCGACGTTTTGTTTCACGATGGCAAGCCCCAGCCCCGTTCCCCCTGATTTCGTCGTAAAATAGGCCTCGAAAATCCGATCCAGGTGCTCCGCCGCAATGCCCGGACCGTTGTCCTCCACCTCCACCTCCACTCCAAATTCCCCGCCAAAACGCGCCCCAACCCGAATCGACCCCGTCCCCCGCAACGCATCCCGGGCGTTCTTGAGCAGATTGTCGAAGATCTCCCCCAGTCCCCGCCGGCTGAACAACAGCACGGGCAGTGGCGGCTGGAAATCCCGCTCGATCTGCGTCGTGAAAGTCGCCCCCGGCGGGAAGACTCGAGCAATCGACGATTCCAGCTCTTCCACCACGTCCAGTCGTTCCACGCGCCCTTCCGCCAGCTCGGCGAACCCGATGAGTTCGGTGATGATTCGGTCCGACCGCTCGACCTCATCCCGGATGATCTGCAACTGACGGGCCGCATCCGGCGCGGCATCGGCCGGCACACTGCGCTGCAACGAAAACGCCGCGTTGTTGATGATTCCGAGCGGATTCTTAATCTGGTGCGCCACTTCTGCCGCCAGGCGGCCCGCCATCCGCATCTGCCCCTGCCGGAGTGCGAATTCCTCCGCCTCCATCATCCGACGCCGTTCCCGATCGAACAGGACTTGCAGGCCATAACAAACCGCTCCCAACAGGAGCAACAAGAAGATCCGCAGCAGGAAAGGCTCGGTCGTCCGCGCCAGCTCCATCTCATCATCCAGTTGCAGGATATAGAGATCCAATACCCCGGCCGCCACGTAGCTGAGCACGAGCAATAGGTTCAGCGCGA
>JBBQIU010000225.1:0-5698 GCA_038325245.1 Verrucomicrobiota bacterium | reverse complement strand
GGCAATCACCTGTTCAGTCGGTTGCGGCAGGCGCTTGCCGAGAAGCGGCTCGAGGCGCGGTTCCAGCCTTTGGTTTGGGCAAAGACGGAACAGGTTCAGGGTTTTGAAGCCCTGGTTCGATGGCACGAAACGGATCTCGGCTGGGTGCCGCCGGATCGCTTCATCCCCATGGCCGAGGCGCGCGGGTTGATCGTGGAACTCGGACGCCAGATGGCGGACGCCGCCTTTCGGCAACTCTCGATCTGGAGGGAAGCGGGCCACGCCGTAGGGATTTCGGTGAACATCTCCAAACGCCAGTTGCAGGAAAGCGGGTTCTGCGAGGAGATGCAGGACCTCGCACGAGTCCATCGGTTGACCGTCGATTGGATCACCTTCGAAGTGACCGAACGCCAGTCGCTCCTCCATGACCCGGTGTGCCGGGGTTCACTGGAACGGCTTGGGGCCGCCGGATTCCGGCTATCCCTGGATGACTTCGGCTCCGGTCATTCCGCGTTCGACATGGTCGCGGAAATCGCCTTTCGGGAGCTGAAGATCGATATGGGCCTGTGCCGCAAGGCGGCTTCCACCCGGAGTCGTCCGATTGTGCAGGCGATCGTTGATATGTGCGGGACGCTGGAGCTCGATTCGGTGGCCGAAGGGATTGAGGATGAAACGCAGGCGCGACTTTTCTCCGAGATGGGTGTGACCCTGCTCCAGGGTTACTACTTCTCCCCACCCATGACGGGCGAGGCGGCCATGCAATATCTTAGTTCCGGCAAGTCCCGCCGCGAGCCCCAGGCCTGATCGGTTGCACACTCCGTTCCTTAGAGCCTGTCTGTAACAGGATACCTTCGACTTTTCAGACAGGCTCTTAAGCCAGCCGCCCGAATCCGGGCTACGCCGGCGCGTGGACGATGCCGGTGCTAATACGGTTCCGACCCGCACGCTTGGAGACGTACGCGGCGTCATCGGCGGCCTTGAGAAGGAATTCCGCACTGGGAGCCACGCCGCTGTTCTGTCGGCGGGAAGCGACACCGAGACTGATGGTCACCCGGTGTTTCGCGCCGAACACCGCGATGTCGGTGGCGGCCACACGTCGTCGGAGGCGGTCCGCAGAGCATTCCACACCCTGGAGATCGGTGTCGGGGCAGATCACCAGGAACTCGTCGCCGCCGAGACGGCACGCCGTATCCGACGAGCGCAGGTCGCGGCGGAGGATGCGCGCGACGGACACGAGCACCATGTCTCCCGCAGAGTGTCCGTGCTCGTCGTTCACAAGTTTGAAATCGTCGATGTCGCCGATGATCAGCGACAGGTCCTTATCGCGGAGGGTGGCGTCGTTCCAGGCGTCCCGCAGGGTCTCCTCGGCGTGCCGCCGGTTCGGGAGTTGGGTCAGAGCATCCGTCATCACCGCGAGGTGCAGCTTGCGGTTGACCACTGAGAGATCGGCGAGGTTCATCTGGAGAATCCCTTCCTGCGCCTCCACCCGGCACCGAAGTTCCACGACGCGCTGCGCGGCGCGCAACCGGAGCAGGCCCGCCGAGTCAGCGATGGGCAATACCAGGTAATCATCCACCTCCGCGTCGAACGTCGTAAGCAGGCGAGCCGGGTCCCCGTTGGTCGTCACCAGGATGAAGAACGCCTTACGCCCGTCCTCGAACGTTCTCAGAGCGCGGCACAATTCCAGGGCTTCGGCGTCATCGGTGGTCCCGTGGGCGATGATGATCCGCGGCGCGTAAGTCACCGTGAGGCGCAGTGCCTCAAGAACGGTCCTGGCTCGAAGCACCACCTCGCCCGCCGGGAGCAGCCATCGCTCGAACGTCGCCGCCGTCGCATCGTCTGCCTCCAACAAGAGCAGCGGCGGTGTGCCCCGCCCGAGCGTTACCCCGCTCTGAACCCCACTTTCAACGGCACAGAAGGTCAAGGGCGCGACCCTGCCGGGCGGCTCCCGGACCGAACAGGTGGACGTCCGATCCAACCGGGAGGCCGACGGCGACGCAACGTTCAGGAGCGTTCCCCACTCCTTCCACTGGGTCCCCACGGATGCCAGGGCCGCCCCAATCTCGACTTCTGAGCCAAGGAACGTGGTCAAATCCGCCCGCAGTTCCGCAGGAAGGTCCTCGGCCAAGGTCGCATGGTCATCCAGTGCCGCGACGATGCCATCGGCAAGCCGGAGCGTCCGTCCCAGGCAGCGGAGGTGCACCGATTCCTCTACACCGGGCCCCTCCGGTTGACGGTACCTCGCTGCGGCCTCAGCCAGGGCTGTGGGAAATCCCCAGTCCACCATGAGCGCCTCCGTCAGTTCACGATGATGAATGCCAAATTCCCGGGTTTCCATGCCCACGAGAGCCTCCAGGTTGGTCACCTCCGGGCTCTCCAGCAACGCCCCGTACCGCTCCGGATGGGCGGACGCCAGACCCAGTCGTCCTATCCCGCATAACAGCCCGCATACGTAACTCTCCGAGGCGCCGCCGCGGCCGGACATCTCGGTGAGGTATTGGGCGGCCACGGCGCGGCCCAACGAAGAATGCCAGAATTCCGCAAAATCAAAGGCATGGCAGACTGAAATGGTGTGAGCCGAAACCAGGGAGAATCCGAGTACCAGATCGCGGAGGGAATTGAAGCCGATTCGCAGGACTGCGTCCTCGAGCGGCGTCGTCGATGCCGGCTCCCCCCTGTGGCAGAACGAGTTGGCGACCTTGAGGATCCGGCCCATGAGCGCCGGGTCTGATCGCACAACCGTGGTGATTTCGTCTAGCCCGCAGTCCTCCTGCTGTGTGAGTTGCAGAATCTGCATACCGACTCCCTTGGGAGAAGGCAGTTTCCCCGAGAACTTCAGCTCGTAGAAAGCCTGGCGCATTCGTGCATGATATCGGCACGCGCGACGAACTTCTTAGCCCTGTAAACGGGAATTCTTCTTTGGCGTCCGGTAGCAACGATCTGGGCTTGGAATCGGTTGCCGAGGGAATCGAGGACGACGCCCTGGGAAGAGCCCTCCAGGAAATCGGCGCCACGAGGTTTCAGGGCTATTTCTACTCACCCCCAATGACTGCAGAGGCGAGCCTCGATTTCCTTGCGGAACATCTCAGCCCACCTTGCCCACGCTGACACGGTTCCGTCCCGCTCTCTTCGATTCGTAGGCCGCGTCGTCCGCAGCTTTGAAGAGGACCTCGATTGAACCCGCTGAATGGGACGCGTTCCGCCGGGTCGCCACTCCCAAGCTGATCGTCACCTGGTGCTTCTTGCCGGAAACCTCGATCGGACTGTTGGCGATCTTCTCCCGCAACCGCTCGGCGCAGTTCCGGGCGCCGTGGAGATCCGTACCCGGACAGATCACCAGGAATTCCTCACCGCCCAGCCGGCAGGCGATGTCGGAACCCCTGAGTTCCTGACGAAAGATCCGGGCGACGGAGGCCAGAACGACATCGCCAACCAAGTGACCATGGCTGTCGTTGACATTCTTGAAATGATCGATGTCGCCGACAATCAACGAAAGGTCGGCGTTCTGGCTGACCGCTTCGGTCCAGCTCTCCCGCATCGTTTCCTCGGCGAACCGCCGGTTCGGCAACTGCGTCAGTTCGTCGGTCATCGCAGCCCGATGCAGCTTCCGGTTGGCCACGGCGAGGTCGGCGAAGTGATGCTGGAGTGTCTTTTCCTGCGCTGCCACGCGGGATCGGAGCTGAAGGACCCGTTGAGCCGCCCGCAGTCGGAGCAATCCGTCACCTTCCGCGCAGGGCAGGATCAGGTAGTCGTCCACTCCGGCGTCGAAGGCTTCCATGAGCCGTCGGGAGTCCGTGCCGGCCGTGGCCAGCAGAAAGAAGGTCATCCGGCCGGCTTCGAAACTGCGCAGCGCCCTGCAAAGTTCCAACGCCTCCGTGTCGGCTTTCGGATCGTGGGCGATCACGATTTGCGGGGCGTGTGTGACCGCCATGGCCAGGGCTTCACGCATGGTCCTGGCCCGAACGACAATGTGGCCCGCCGTGCAGAGCCACTTCTCAAATCCGACTGCGATCCGATCTTCCGGCACCAGCAGCAGAACGCCGGCGCTCGGCGAGGTCGAAGCATCGACCGGCGGAGCTTCGGCACGCGTGGCCGCGGCGGCCTCACCGCGAGGCGACGAAGGAGTTGCTCCTCCCGGAGCCGTGACCGGGGCGGGGGGCGGAACCGGCTTGGGAGGCGCCACATTCAGCAAGGTGGCCCACTCGCGCCAGGTGGTCCGGATCGAAGACAGCGCCGTCGCGATCTGGACGTCGTTGATCTCGAGCGTCTCCAGGATGTCCCGCAAGGACCTGGGCAGATCCCCGACCGTCGTGACGTTGGCTTGGATGGCCTCCACGATGCCGTCGGCCGCCCGGAGCGTTCTGCGGAGGGTCTTCAGATTGGCCGGCTCGGATTCCTCCGGTCCCGACCCTTGCTGGTAGCTCGAGGCCGCGCGCGCGAGGCGCTGAGGAAATCCCCAATCGGCGAGCAGCGCATCGGTGAGTTCCCGATGGTTGATGCCAAACTCACGATTCTCCATCGCCACAAGCCCCTCCGGATCGTGGGAACCTTCACTCTCCAGGATTCGGCTGTACCGTTCCGGGTGCGCGGCGGCCAGGCCGAGGCGACCCATGCCACAAAGGAGGCCGCAGACGTAACTCTCCGAAGCCGATCCAACGCCCCCTAGTCCCGTGAGGAACTGGGCCGCGACGGCGCGCCCGAGTGAGATATGCCAGAACGCACCATAGTCGAAGGCCTTGCAGGTCGCCTTGGGATTGTTCGAGACCAGTGAGAAGCCGAGGACGAGATCACGCAACGATGCGAAGCCTATGCGCAGGACAGCTTCCTCAAGGGGCACCGCCGTGGGAGCCGGATTGCCGGCCCGCGCGCTTGTGAAGGTGTTCGCGACCTTCAGAATCCGGCCCGTGAGGGAAGGATCCGACCGGACGACCTTGGTGATCTCATCGAGACCGCAGTCCTCCTGCTGAGTCAATTGTAGGATCTGCATTCCCACGCCCGCGGGGGACGGCAGTTTTCCGGAGAACTTAAGCTCGTAGAAGACCTTGTTCACCGGCTCTTGTATCGGCCCCGGGCGGCGGGGACTTTAGCCAGGATCTCAGCCGGCAATTACCTCGCGGATGACACGACCGTAAACGTCGGTTAATCGCTCGTCGCGGCCCTGGTGAAAGTAGGTCAGCGCCTCGTGATTGAGGCCACAAAGCTCCAGTATCGTGGCGTGGATGTCGTGAAGATGCACTTTGTCGATCACCGCCTCGAATCCGAACTCGTCCGTTTCACCGTAGGCCATCCCGCCCTTCACGCCCCCGCCCGCGAGCCACATCGAGAACCCATAAGGATTGTGGTTACGCCCGGGCTCGCCTTTGCCCTCGCTGAACGGCATCCGCCCGAACTCCCCGCCCCAAATCACGAGGGTGCTCGCCAACAATCCCCGCTGCTCGAGATCCGTCAGCAAGGCCGCGATCGGTTGATCCACCTCGGCGCCATGCCGCCCGTGATTGCTCTCGATCCCTGCATGCGCATCCCAGGTCTCCTCCAGGTGGCCCCCGCCCGAATAGAGCTGTACGAACCGCACTCCCCGTTCCACCAGCCGGCGCGCCACCAGACAGTTCCGGCCGAATTCGTCCGTCGGCTGCCGGCCCACCCCATACGCATCGAGGGTGGTCTGGCTCTCCTGGCCCAAATCCACCGCCTCCGGGGTGGCCGACTGCATTCGGTAGGC
>JBBQIU010000224.1:0-5709 GCA_038325245.1 Verrucomicrobiota bacterium | reverse complement strand
GCTTGGACGGTGCAGGGTCGCTGGCTGGGGGGCGTGGCCACGGAGATTCTGAAGGGGGGTGGCGCCCCCTCGGCGTGGTTGAGGGAGCATGGCCGGGGACTTCAGACCCTGACGCACCCGGGCCATCTGGGGCACGCGATGCGGGTGCTGGTGCAAAGTCGGGGATGATACGGGCGGGAGTGGTCCCATTCGCGCCTTCGCGGGCGGCATGACTGAGGCGTTCCCCTTAACTCGGCCGCTTCTTCCAATCAACCTTATGAGGTTCGGGCAGGCCCCGGACCCGGTACGACGTGCGGAAATGCATCTTGGCGACTTTGGGGAGAGCTTCGGGACCGTGCTTCAAAATGAACACGCGGCCGGCCGCCTCGACGGCAGGTGAGGCCCCCTTGGGGAGTGGAACCTCGAACGCCTGTTCGAGCTTCTTGAGGCGGTGAACAAACTCGTCGCGGGCTAGAATCGAGGCGGCGGCGACGGCAAGGTCGGATTCGGCCTTGTGACGCTGGACCAACTGAAAGCCGCGGCCCATGGAAAGGAGGGCCTTCTCGATGGTGTCCTTGTCGCTGGCGAACTGGTCGCTGATGGCGCGGACCGGGGCCGGGTTCATGCGATGGCGCTGCCCGAGCAGGTTTTCGATCACACGGGCGTGGCCCCAGGCGAGGACGCGGTTGACGGACTTGTTGACGCCGTGCATCCGGTTGTATGCCTCGGGACCAATGGGAACGACCGTGTGAACGCAACCGGGTGTGCTTCGGATGACCTCGGCGAGGCGCGCGATCTGCGCGTCGCCGGAGATGGCCTTCGAATCGCGTATGCCGGCATCCTTCCAGGCGGTGAGGATGGCGGCATTGACATACACCCCGGCGATGCAAAGAGGGCCGAAGAAGTCGCCTTTTCCCGATTCATCGATCCCCAAGCGGGGGTCGAGGAGTTCGGGGTTCAGTGTGGTTTCATAGCCGAGCCGGGCTTCCTGGAGGATTTTGGGTTCGAGCACGAACTGGATGAAATCCTCGGTTCCCTTGCCTTGAACCACGAGCTTTCCGGACTCGTAGAAGGTGACGTTGAGGTCCTTCTTCGCTCCGCAGAATCGGGCGTACGGCACCTGTCGAAGTTCAAACGTTCCGTCCCGAACGATGCGTTCAAGGGCGGCGGCCTGGGGGGGGGTCAGCTTTGCGGTGTGACTGGTGAGCGGCGGCACGGATCGGTCGGGGTTGAGGGGACGGGTCACCCACCTCGGGACATTGCATCACGCGAGAGGTGACAGCTCCCGGTGCCAGGGCGTGGCTTGTTCGTACGCGTGAGCGATGCGGAACAGGGTGGATTCGCCCAGGGGTTGGCCGAGAAGCTGGAGGCCGATCGGGAGTTTGGGGTCGCGGGTGAATCCACAAGGCATGCTGAGTCCGCTGATCCCGGCCAGATTGCAGGAGATGGTGAAAATGTCGCTGAGGTACATCTGCAAGGGGTCCTGGGTTTTTTCACCCATCCTGAACGCGGCCGTTGGCGTGGTGGGGGAGACGATGGCGTCGACCTTCTTGAAGGCCTCGAGGAAGTCGTTGCGGATGAGCGTTCGGACTTTCTGGGCGCGGAGATAGTAGGCGTCGTAGTAGCCGCTGCTGAGAACGTAGGTTCCCAGGATGATTCGACGCTTCACTTCCGCGCCGAACCCGGCTCCGCGGGTGCGCTCGTACATCTCCGTGGGGTCGGACCCGGCGACCCGGGCACCGTAACGGACTCCGTCGAAGCGGGCGAGATTCGCGGAGGCCTCCGCGGTGGCAATGATGTAGTAGGTCGCGACGGCGTATTCGCTGTGGGGCAGCGAGACCTCCTCGATGGTGGCGCCGAGGTCCTGAAGCTTTTGGACGGCTGCGCCGACGGCGTCCCGAACCTCGGCGTCGAGGCCGCCAACCATGAATTCCCTGGCTAGACCGAGTCGGAGACCGCGGAGATCCCCATCGAGTCCGGCCGCATAATCGGGGACGGGCTGGTCGAGGCTGGTGGAATCGCGCGGGTCATGACCGCTGATGACGCGGGTGAGTAGAGCGGCGTCCTGGACGGACTTGGTGAAGGGCCCGATCTGATCGAGGGATGAGGCGAAGGCGACGAGTCCGTAGCGGGAAACACGCCCGTAAGTGGGCTTGACGCCGACGCAACCGCAGAGGGCGGCCGGTTGCCGAATGGACCCACCGGTATCGGAGCCGAGAGTGGCGAAGGCTTCGTGGGCGGCGACCGCCGCGGCCGAACCGCCGGAGGAGCCCCCTGGAATCCGGGTGAGGTCCCATGGATTCCGGGTGGTGAAGAACGCGGAGTTTTCGGTCGAACTGCCCATGGCGAACTCGTCCATGTTCAGCCTGCCGAAGATGACCGCCCCGGCCGCCTTCAACTTCTCGACGGCGGTGGCGTCATAGGGTGAGACGTAATTCCCGAGAATCTTCGAACCGCAGTTGCAGGGCTGGCCCTTCTGACAGAGGACGTCCTTGAGCGCGATCGGGACGCCCAGCAGCGGCCTTTCGGCGTGGGTGTCGCCCCGGGCAAGATCGCGATCAGCCGCATCGGCCTGGGCGAAGGCATCGGCGGCATCGTGGCTGAGAAAGGCCTTCAGTTGTCCGTCGACGCGTCCGATCTGGTCGAGGCACGCCTGAAGGGCCTCCCGGGACGACGTCTCGCGTCGCGCGAGTTGGGCGGTGAGTTGGGTGACGGTGAGGCGATGAAGCATTCGGGTCCGAGGAGTGGGGGTGCGGTCGTGCTATTCAACGATCTTGGAGACGATGAAGAGCCCGTTGGACTTGAGGGGGGCATTGCGTAGCGCCTCCTCCTGGGAAAGTCCGGGACGGGGAACATCCGGGCGGCTGATGTTGACGAGCGGGAAGGCGTGGGAAGTGGGATCGATCCCGGAGACATCCACGGTGCGGAGTTGTTCGACGTACCCGAGTATGTTGCCGAGCTGCGCGCCCAGCCGCTGTTCCTCCTCAGGCGTCAGTTGGAGGCGGGCGAGATCGGCGACGTAATGGATATCGAAATCGTTGACGGCCACGGCGAGAGGGTAGGGAAGGCGGGGATGGGGGTCCAAGCGTCAAATCGGGCGCGGGCGTGACGTGGATGGGTCGAGGGCCGTACGATCGCGGCATCGGGAGCAAGTTATAAGGCCAGATCAAGCACCGTTTCGCGCATGAATGTTTACTGCCTTGGACTCAGTCATCGCACCGCCTCGGTGGAGGTTCGTGAGCGTTTCGCGCTTGGGACGGGCGAGATGGCGGAGGCGCTGGCGGGGTTGCGTGCGCGGGGGGAGGCTACCGAGGGGGTCTGGGTATCGACCTGCAATCGCGTTGAATTGTATGCGGTAGGGGAGGACCGGAGCCTGCCAGCGTTGAGAAAGAGCTACGAGAGGCGCGCCGGGCCATCCGATGCCGGGTTGGGGAATGCCGTATACTCGGTCGGGTCGCCCCACAGTGTGGAGCACCTCTTCCGGGTGGCGAGCGGGTTGGACTCGATGGTGGTGGGGGAGACCGAGGTGTTGGGTCAGTTGAAGGAAGCTTATGAGTCGGCGCGAGGAATGGGTCATACAGGGCGGGTGCTGAACCGAGTGTTCCAGGGAGCTTTTCGCGCCGCGAAGCAGGTCCGTTCGGAGACCGGCATTCAACGAGGCCATGTCTCGATCGCATCCCTGGCTGCTGAGTTGGCGGAGAAGTTGTTCGGATCGCTGGAGGGGCGGACGGTGTTGGTTCTCGGGGCGGGCGACACGGGGGAAAAGGTGACCCGCGCCTTGCTGAACCGGGGGGTTGGGGAGGTGCGGATCGTGAACCGTTCGCCGGAACGTGGGCATGCGCTGGCGGCGGTCCTGGGACCCCGAGCACAGGTGCTGCCCGACTGGTCCGGCGCGCTGGCGCAGGTGGACGTGGTTGTGGGAAGCACGTCGGCGCCAGAGTTCGTGCTCGATGTCCCGCGATTGGCGGCGGCGACGGAAGCACGCGCCGGCCGGCCGCTCCTCCTGCTGGACCTGGCCGTTCCCAGGGATATCGATCCGGCGGTGGCGTCCCTCCCCGGGGTGCGCCTTCACAACATCGATGACCTTCAATCCCTGGCGGCGGGACATCTTCGCCAACGCCAGGCCGAGGTTGGACGGTGCGAGAGAATCCTACGCGCCCACGCCCGGGAAGTCCTTCAGCGCGTCCAGGAAATCACGCATCCGCCGACCTGGGTTTGACCCGGGACGCCTTGACATTCCGTTCGGTGTCCTTGCGCACGGCGGCGATCAAGCCTTCGATGTTGTGGGGACGGGCTTCAACCGCAGGTTCTAAACCGATGGCGCGAATCGCCTTGCTGGTCTCGGGTCCAATGGAGGCAAGACGAATCCCGGGATGCCGCGCCACCAACTGCTTCAGGTCGAAGCGCGCGTGGAGGTGCTCGACCGTGGAACCGCTCGTGAAGGTGATCCAATCCGCTCCCTCGCGTATTAATCGTTCAGCGGCACCCCCGACGTCCGTGGTTTCCGGAACGGTTTGGTAGAACGCGACGTCGTCGACGATCCCTCCGTGTTCCTCGAGCTCGCGGCAAAGATCGGGATTGGCCGACTGGGCGCGGGCCAGAAGGATTCGGAGGTTATCGATGCTCTCCCGGGCTTCGATGGCCTTGGCAACTTCGCGCCCGATGAATTCATCCGGCATGGCGTCGACGCGGAGATGGAGTTCCTTCAGGCGGGCGGCGGTGCTGGGACCGACGGCGGCGAGGCGGGCGTTCCCAAGACAACGGATGTCATCGAACGCTGCGAGAAGGGCGTTGAAGAAGGCGGTGACGCCGTTGGGACTGGTAAAGACGATCCAGTCGTATTCGCCAAGGCCCGCGAGCGATTCGATCATGGACTGGCGATCGGTAGGGGGTTGGATGCGGATCGTGGGCACTTCGAGAACATCGGCTCCAAGTTCCGCGAGTTGTTGGGCCAGTTCGCCCGACTGTTCCCGTCTTCGAGTGACGACCACCCGCCGGCCGAAGAGCGGGCGGTGTTCGAACCAGTTGAGCCGATCCCTCAATCGGACGACGTCCCCAATGACGGCGATGGCCGGCGGGGCAAACCCGGCCTCCTGGGCGCGAGAAGCGATATTGGAAAGCGTCCCCACGAGCGTCTGCTGGGCGCCCGTGGTGCCCCAGCGGACGAGGGCGACAGGTGTGGATCCCGATTGGCCCCCTGACACAAGGGCACGAGTCGTCTCTTCGAGCTGACCCAGTCCCATAAGGATGACCTTGGTCCCGTGGATCCGCGCAATCTGCGCCCAATCGATCGCTGCCTCCGGCCGGGTGGGATCCTCGTGCCCGGTCAGGACGGTGAAGGCGGAGGCGTGCTCGCGATGGGTCAGGGGTATGCCCGCTGACGCCGCCGCCGCCGAGAACGACGAGACGCCGGGCACAACTTCGAACGGGATGCCGGCGTCGGCGAGCCGCTCGGCTTCCTCGCCCCCTCGCGCGAAAATATAGGGATCTCCTCCCTTGAGACGAACGACGGTCTTCCCGGCCGTCGCACGCTCGTGAAGGATCTGGTGGATCTCTTCCTGGGTGAGCGTGTGGTCACGGCGGCGCTTGCCGGCGTCAATGATTTCGGCCCCGGGCGGCGTCAGGCGGAGAAGAACGGGATTGATGAGCGCGTCGTGCACGACGACGTCGGCGCGGCGCAGGATTTCCGCCCCGCGAACGGTAAGGAGACCGGGATCGCCAGGGCCGGCC
>JBBQIU010000223.1:0-5722 GCA_038325245.1 Verrucomicrobiota bacterium | reverse complement strand
CGCCCGCGAGTCCCGTGCGAAGAACACAACGCTGGACGCGTCACCGGGAAGCCCTCCCTGACGTTTCCCCATGTGGCGGGAGGCGTCCGGCATCACACTATTCAACGGCGCTCAATGTTCGCCGAAGGATCAACCGGCTCTCCCTGTCCCCGCGTCCGATCGGCCCCCTCCGCACGGATGCCCTGGATTCCCAACCAGGCCCAGCCCACCAGAAAACAAACACCGCCCAGCGGCGTGACGGGACCGAGCCAGCGCATGCCTGTCGTCAACGCGAGCCCGTAAAGGCTCCCCGAGAACAGGATCACCCCGGCCAGGATGAAAAGCCACGGCCCCTTCCGAAACGGGGTCGCCAGGCTGAGCCCAAGGAGGACAACGCCATGGATCAAGTGGTAGAGAACGGCGGTCTGCCATGTCGCCGTCGTCTCGTGACGCGTGAGGATCTCCTTCAGCCCATGCGCTCCAAACGCCCCCAGCGCCACCGCCAGGAAGCCCAGCCATGCCGCCATGCGAAATGCCAAACCGTTTTGCACCGGCCCACTGTAGCGAACCGTCCGTGATTCTCCAGGCGCAGGCCCCGCATACTTGCTACAAGCCCGAATGCCCGAAGCCAGGGGCGGGAAGTGTCAGGGTTGCAACACGAGCTTGCCGCTGACACCCCGGTTTCGAAGGCGGTTGAAAGCCTCAGCCCCTCGTTCCATCGGAATCACCTCATCCACGGACGCGCGCAACCGGCCCTCCGCGGCCCATTCCAGCGTGCGCACCATGTCGCGGCGGGTGCGTCCATAGCTTCCCACGAGGCTTTGCTGCTTCACGAACAGGGGCCAGAGCTGCACCCGGACCTCCTGCCCGGCAGTCGCCCCGCACGTCACCACCGTTCCGCCGCGTGCCAGGCACTGGAAGACCTGCTCGAGCACCTTCCCGCCAACATGCTCCACGACGAGATCCACCCCGCGCTTGCCCGTGATCTGTCGCACCTGGGCCGGCCACGCGTCGTCGGCCGGATCCACCACGTGCTCCGCACCCAATCCTTCGCAGAAGGCCCGCTTCGCCGGCGTCGACGCCGTCGTCACCACACGCGCACCCAGCCCGCGCGCAATCTGAATCGCCGCCGATCCCACCCCGCTGGCGCCGCCGATCACCAGAACCCATTGGCCCGCGTCCACCCGACTCCGGTCGGTCAGCATGTGCATGGCCGTGCTTCCCGCCAGGGTCAGCGCCGCGGACGTGATGAAATCCACGCCGTCCGGTAACGCCACCAGCGCGCGTTCGGGCACGACGCAGAATTCCGCGAATCCCCCGTCGCATTGAACTCCCAATAGCCGACTCGAAAGGCAGATCGACTCGTCGCCGCGCCTGCAGAATTCGCACACGCCGCAGACCAGGTTGGATTGTACGGCGACTCGATCGCCCGCCTTCCAGCCCGCAACCCCCTCGCCAAGTTCGTCGATCACTCCGGCGACCTCGCCGCCCGGGGTGCGCGGCAGCGAAACCTTGACCGGCAATCCGGCCTCCTCGAGCCACAGATCCAGGCGGTTCAGCCCGCAGGCCCGAACAGCCACCTTCACTTCGCCGGGGCCAGTTTTCGGCACATCCACGTCACGCCATTCGAGTCGTCCCGGGGCGCCATGGGCAACCAATTGAAGCGCTTTCATGCCGGAAGGCTATCGGCGCAGGCACGTCACGGACACCGAATTCCCGGGCCGCAAAACCGGGCTTCCACTTCGGCGCCCATCCCGGTCAGGTTCAAACATGCGAAGCGCGGTCACGGTCTGCCTGGTTCCCGAAGCCCACGCGGGCCCGTTCGTCTTTCATGGCGACCTCGAAGTCGCCTGCGCCCAGTCCAAGAAACTCGGATTCGATGCGATCGAGTTGTTCCCCCCGGATGCCGATGCCCTCGATGACCGGGTCTTCCGACAGATGCTTCATCGAAGCTGTCTTGAACTCGCCGCGGTGGGAACCGGCGCGGGTTGGGTGGTTCACAAGCTCTCCCTCACGAGCCCCGACAGCGGCGTCCGGCGTCGCGCTCTGAATTTCGTGGCCTCCATCATCGACTTCGCGGGTCGTTACGGAGCGCCTGCCATCATCGGCTCCATGCAAGGCAGGGCCGAAGGATCCGTCACGCGGGATCACGCCCTCAATTGGCTCGGCGAAGCCCTCGAACACCTGGGGCCGCTTGCCCTGGGCCACGGCGTGCCCCTGCTCCTGGAACCTCTCAATCGCTACGAATCGAACCTGCTGAACACTGTCGAACAGGCCACGGAGTTCCTCGCCACGGTCCGAAACCGCAACCTCCGCCTACTGTGCGACCTCTTCCATATGAACATCGAGGAGGCGTCCATCCCCAACGCCCTGGTCGCGGCCGGGCCGCTGCTCGGGCATGTCCACTTCGCCGACAGCAACCGCCAGGCCGTCGGCTTGGGCCACACGGACGTGGAACCCGCCATCGTCGTGCTCCAGAATCTCGGCTATTCCGGCTATCTCTCGGCCGAAGTCCTCCCCTTGCCCACAGCCGTCGACGCCGCCACGCGCACCCTGGAAAGCTTCAGGAAGTACGTTCCCGCGCCTTCGTCGTAGTCGCTCAGCCGGAACGATTCAGTCCTGACGCACGCGAAGACCCGAAGACGCAAAGAAGGAAAAGCCTGAACCATGATTCTGTGTGGAGTGGAAACGAGCACCGAACGGTGAGGTCGCCCGCGATATCCTAATCCCAAAGTTTCCCCCCGAATTCCTTCGCGTTCTTGGCGTCTTCGCGCGATGCCACTTGATCGCAACGGAATCGTTACGGCTCAGAGCCTGTCCGAAAAATTTTCAGCCAGGCTCTCAGGCCAGCAGACCCCGGACAACTTCCCCGTGCACGTCGGTCAGGCGGTAATCTCGTCCCTGGAAACGGAACGTCAGCCGTTTGTGGTCGAATCCCAGCAGATGAAGGATCGTCGCCTGCAGGTCGTGGACATGGACCTTGTCCTGCACCACGCCGAATCCCAGCTCGTCGGTTTCGCCGTAGGTGATGCCCCCCTTGATTCCGCCACCCGCCAGGAACATCGAGTAGCAGTCCGGATAGTGGTCGCGCCCCAGGTTCGCCGACGCCGCCGTCCGCCCCTCGCGGAAGGGGGTTCGCCCGAACTCGCCACCCCACAGGACGAGCGTGTCGTCCAACAACCCCCGCTGCCGCAGGTCTTCGATCAACGCAGCGACCGGCTTGTCCGTCTTCGACATTTTCTCAGTGAGCCCGTTGCGGATGTCTTCCCCGGGACCGGTTCCATGGAAGTCCCATCCCCAATCAAACAACTGCACGTAACGGACGCCCTTCTCCACCAGGCGCCGCGCCAGCAGACAGTTGTTGGCGAAGCTCGCCTCGCCCGGCTTCGCGCCATACGCCTCGATGACGTCCGCCGGTTCGCGGGAGATATCCATCACCTCGGGCACGCTCGCTTGCATACGGAACGCCAGTTCATATTGGGCGATCCGCGTCGTCGTTTCCGGGTCGCCCAGTTCCGACGCCTGGATCTCATTCAATCGACGCAGGGAATCGAGCGTGCGGCGCCGCATGGCGCGATCCATGCCTGGAGGGTCGGAGACGTACAGGACCGGATCGCCCTTCGAACGGCATTGGACCCCTTGGAAGACCGAGGGGAGAAAGCTCGTCCCCCAGCATCCCTGACCTCCGCTGGGTTGAACGCCATTGGAGATCAGCACCACGAACCCGGGCAGATCACTGTTCTCGGAACCCAGGCCGTAGGTAACCCAGGAACCCATGCTCGGCCGCCCCTGGCGGGGTGAGCCTGTGTAGAGCAGCAACTCCGCGGGCGTGTGATTGAACTGCTCGGTGTTCATCGACCGGATCACGCACATCTCGTCGGCGATCCGCTGGAAATTCGGCACCGCGTCCGACATCCATGTGCCGCCCTTTCCGTACTGCCCATACGTCCGCGGCGTGCCCAGGAGCTTCGGGGTCCCTCCCGTGAACGCAAACCGGCGACCCTTGGTGAATTCGTCCGGGCAATCCTGCCCGTCCCGTTTCACCAACTCGGGTTTGTAGTCGAAAATGTCGAGGTGCGGTGGCCCTCCCGACATGTGCAGGTAAATGACCCTCTTCGCCTTCGGCGCATAGTGGGGATGCCGGGCCGTCAGCGGATTCACGGGATCCAGCACGAGGTCCGACGCGCCGGCAGACATGGACCCTCCCCGCATCAGGCTTTGCAACGCGATGGCGCCGAGGCTGAACTGGCCCGCGCTCCGCAGAAATTGGCGGCGCGTCTGGGATTGAAGACGTTCGAGGTGCGGATTCACGGTCGTTCAGCGTTTCATCAGGGTTTCGTCGAGGTTCAGGAGCACGCTCGCGACGGTCGTCCAGGACGCGAATTCCACGGCTTCCCGCCCGGCGGAAGGCTCCTTTGCTTCACCGGCCATAGCCATAGCGCGCTTCGGATCGGCCGCGAATGTCTTCCGGACATCCGTGAGCAGATCCTTCAATTCACTTACCTCGGACTCAGACGGTTCACGGGAAAGCACCACCTCAAAGCCGCGACCCAACCGGGCCTCCGGGGTCGGACCCGCCTCAATCATCCGGCGCGCCAATCCTTGGGCCGCCTCGATGTACACCGGGTCGTTGAGCGTCACGAGGGCTTGGAGCGGCGTGTTGGATCGATTCCGGCGCAGGGTGCAGACCTCCCGGCTCGGAGCGTCGAAGGTCGCCATGGAGGGATACGGACTCGTCCGCCGCCACTCGGTGTAAAGGCCCCTCCGATAGCGGTCTTCACCCGCGCTGGGTTGCCAGTCGAGATTGCCTCCGAACGCGGCACGCAGATCCAGATTTGGACGGGGTGGCCGGACCGAGGGCCCGTACATCTTCGGACTCAGGAGACCGGCCGACGCCAGGGCCTGGTCGCGCACCATCTCCGCCCCGAGGCGGAAGCGGGGTCCACGCGACGCAAGCCGATTGTCGGGGTCCTTCTCCAGCACGTCCGGCGTGACGCGCGACGACTGGCGATAGGCGGCGCTTGTCACGAGGAGTTTCAGAAAGCGCTTCATGTCCCAGCCCCCATCCCGCAGCTCGCAGGCCAGCCAATCGAGCAGTTCGACGTTCACCGGCAATTCGCCCTGGGAACCAAACTCCTCGCTGGTGCGGACGATGCCATGGCCGAAAATGTGCTCCCAGAATCGATTCGCGATCACCCGCGCTGTCAGGGGATTCTCGTCACTCATCAACCATCGCGCCAGGGTCAGGCGGTTCCGCGGAGCTCCCTCGGGCAGCGGCGGCCACACCGCCGGAACCCCCTCCGTCACCTCGTCCGACGTCACCAGGAAATCCCCCCGCAACTGAATCCGCGTCGTCCGCCTCTCCTTGCCCTGCAACTCACGCAGGACTGGCAGCGTCAGGGGCTTCAGTTCATCCCGCTCCCGCAGCACCGCCGAATACCGCTCACGCTCTGTCCGGAGCCCCGGAGCTACATCCCGGACAAAAAACCCGACGACGGCCTCCCATTGCGCCGTGTCCCTTGAGGCCTCGGCACTCGACAGGATCGCCCGAATCCCAGGCGGCGTGTCGACGTACTCGGCGGCCCGATTCTCCCCGGTCACACCCAGGCGAAATCGCCCGAGAACCTGCCGCTCCGCACTGGACTGCTGCGACACCGTGACCATCAGGGTCGCGCCCCGCGGAATCTCCACCGGCTGCGACGTCGCCAGGTACAGCGAATGATCGCGCCCCGTCGATCCGCCC
>JBBQIU010000222.1:0-5735 GCA_038325245.1 Verrucomicrobiota bacterium | reverse complement strand
GATGCGCGCGAACGCCAAGGGACTGAAGGTCGAATTCCTGGACGTGGCCGTGACGCTGAACGAATCCAGGGACGAGGCGACGGCCCATCTGACGTCGAAGATCGCCTTTACCGGAGAGCCGGACTACTGGGTCCAGGAGTTCCGGTTGAAGCTCGCGAAGGACCCGGAGCGCGGATGGCTGGTGAAGCGCATTGAGACTGTGCGAACGATGCAATAGTCGTGGCTTCGAGGTGACGGGAAGGCGAGGAGCGGGAACGGAGGTAAAAAACGTCGACTACGCGGGGCGAGAGTTCGTCACCTGAATAGCATTAACGTCACTATTGGAACTTCGTATTGACATTGGGAGTGAGCGGCGTAGACAAGAAAGGTCCGAGCGATGGAACGTTCTTCCGCGGGGTTCCCCACCCCCACCTCCTTGGCGTCTGTCGCTCGGATCGCCTTCTTTTCAGAGCCTGACCTCAACGCTTCCTATGGGACGTTGAGGTCAGGTTTTGTCGTAGGCAGCGTGTTCAATGGGATAAGTCCGAGGGGGAGATGGAGTTGGTCATTTTCGCTAAGAGCCCTGGCCGGGAACCCGGAATCTCGCAGGGATTGCGCGAAATCGGCGGCGAACCCATGCAGTGTATAGACTTCCCGAGGACGCACCTGACGGACGAAATCCAGGAGGTCCGGGAAGTCGGCGTGGTCGCTGAGAGGAAAGGCGGCATCGGCTTGGTGCCGAAAACGGCAGGACGGATTCAATGCCCAACCTGTCAGGACCGCCTTCCGGAGAGTTCCTGTGTCGGAGACAAGCGGTTCGAGACGGATTCCGGGCGGACAGAGTATGACCTTTCCGTGCGCGGGCAGTTCCCGTGAAAGCACGGAGTAGGGTGGGAACTCCTGGCCGAACTCCTCGTAAATCCGCGTAAGCTTTGCGACCTGGGGATGGAGGGCAATGGGAAAGCCGGTTCCTTGCAAGCCGGCGAGGATTTCCTGGCTTTTTCCGAGGGAATATCCCAGCAGCACCGGCGTTTTGCCCTGTTCCAGCGTCTCGCGGCAGAATTGACGGATATCCCGGAGAACGGCGTCGACGTGCGGGAAGACGTAGTGGGGACGACCGAACGTCGTCTCCATGATGAGGAAGTCTGCGGGAGCCGGTTCGCAGGCTTCGGAGGCGGGGCCTGGGCGGAGTTTGAAATCTCCGGTGTAGAGGAGGGACTCGCCGGCTGCCTCGATCAGTGCCATGGCGCTTCCGAGAATGTGGCCGGCGGGCAGGAGCGTAATGGTCCAGGGTTGGGCGCCGTCGTGGAATGTTCGGGGTTGGCGCCAATCCAGGTGATGCTCCAGGCGTTTCCCGGACAGCCGGCTTCGCATCAGACGGGCGGTGGCGGGGCTCAGAAGGACTTCACGATGCCGGGCAATGTGATCTGAGTGAGCGTGACTGACAAAAACGCGCTCCGGGCCGCGCTGGGCCCTTCCGGCGTCGAGCCATAGCCCGAGGGCCGGAAGGAAAACGCCGCCCCGGTCATAGATGCAGCGCAGTGCCGACATGTTGGAGTAAGTGGTAGCGGGTTCGACGATGGGAGCAAAGCTTGTGGAGGTCTTGGGGGTGGACTCGACTTGTGGGCTGCGGCGAGCCAGGCTTCCGGCGTGGGTATCACCCCTCAACAATTCGAGCAGATGTCGACGCGATTGCGTCGGCCGACAGCTCGACGGGTTGGGGCGGCACTCCCGACGACCGAACCTGGGGCAATTCCGGGAGGTCGGTCTGGAATGAATGAGGTGGTCATTCTCGGCATTGATCCCTCCCTGCGCGGCACGGGGTGGGGCGTGATACGGATCGAGAAGGCGGCACCCCGTTCGATGGGATTTGGGACGATCCGATGCCCGGCAGGTTGGTCCCGGACGCAATGTCTGGTCCGAATTGCCGCAGAACTCCGGGAGGCGATCCGGGCGCACGCACCGACCGTCTGCGCCATCGAGGCGTTGTTCTTCGCACAGAATTTGCAGACCGCCCTGCTCATGGGGGAGGCGCGCGGCGTGTGCCTGCTCGCCGCCGCCGAGGTGGGACTGGAGATTTACGAACTCGCCCCCCGACGGGTAAAGCAGGCGATTGTCGGCTTTGGAGGCGCGCAGAAACTGGCTGTGGCGCGCATGGTGCAGCGACGGCTCGGTCTCGAGGAGGAACCGGCGGCGGATGCCGCCGACGCATTGGCATTGGCTCTGGCCCATGCCCAGGAAACCAGCCGATACAGTCTCACGCCGCGGCGGCGCCTCTGACCATGCAACCCGAACGTCTCGCCGTTGCCTGGGTACTGGTGATCGTTCTTGGGCTGCTCCTCGGGTTGCTCGTTCTCGTGGTCGCCTTTGGGGTCGTTCGCCACCTGCGGCGCCAGCGTTCGCGGCCCGAGCGCGTGCCCAAGCGGCCATCCCACGACGAGGATGCGGACGAACCCGTCGAATGGCGCAGTCCAGATGGCCCGAATGGCCCGGACGACTGACGGTCGTCATGACCTTGGGGACGGGCCTAGGACCGCCGGTAGAAGATCATGATTACCTTCTTGAACGGACGATTGGTGGCGGCATCGCCGACGCAGGTCGTCGTCGATGTCCAGGGCGTAGGTTACGAGGCATTGATTCCGTTGTCGTCGTTCGATCGCTTGCCGGCGCCCGGGAATGAGGTGCGGTTGCTGACGCACCTTGCCATCCGTGAGGACGCCCATGTCCTCTATGGCTTCATGACGTCCGCGGAACGCGACCTGTTTCGGCTCCTGATCCATACGGTTACGGGAATTGGGCCCAAAATCGCGTTGAATCTGCTGAGTGGCATGACACCGACGGCGTTTCGGGGCGCCGTTTCGACGGGGGACGTCCGCGCCCTGTCGTCGATTTCGGGAGTGGGCCGTAAGACCGCGGAACGAATCGTGGTCGAACTGAAGGATCGCGTGGGCACCGCGGGAGCGTTGGAGGCATCGAGCGAGGCGCGTGCCCTGGCGCCTGGGGATCAGGTGGTCCATGACGCGGTCCTGGCATTGGTGGCGCTGGGGTTCAAACAACCCGAAGCGTTCGAAGCCATTCGTGCCGCACAGGCGGTCCTCGGAGTTGAGGCTTCGGTGGAGGCCTTGGTTCGCGCCAGTCTCAGAAAGCGCGGATGAGCGCCGCCCCGAAGCGGAAATCCGGGACGGTCGTGCCGCAGGCGGCGACCCGACTTCAACGCCTTGGCGCGCGCGTCGTTCAGGGCGTGATTCTCGGGGCGGCGGCGACGTGCCGCTTCCCGACCCGGGATCCCCATGATGCGATCTCCGTGGCGCGCCGCGAGCCGGTGATTTTCGCAATCTGGCACAACCGACTGGCGTTCTCGCTCATTGTCCACCGTCGCCTGTTCAAGTCCGGGTCGGGCGGGAGGGCGTTGGCGGCTTTGGTGAGCGCGAGCCGGGACGGTGCGTTTCTGGCCTCCATCCTGGAGGCGTTCGGCGTTCAGCCCGTGCGGGGATCCTCGAGTCGACGGGGAGCCCAGGCTCTCGTGGAAATGCGATCATGGGCGGAGCAGGGACTTCACCTGGCACTCACGCCCGATGGGCCGCGAGGGCCCCGCTACCGGGTGCAGAGCGGGGTGGTCGGATTGGCGTGGGTGCTCGGGCGGCCCATTTTGCCGGTCGCCGTCAACTCGACGAGGCATTGGAAGGCGCGAAGTTGGGACCAGTTCCAGGTCCCGCTGCCCTTCGCGACGTGCGAGATCGTGATCGGCGAACCCGTGCGGGTGGAGGGTGGCTTCGACGAAGACGGGATGGAGGCGGCTCGAAGTGAACTGGAGAGGCGGTTGCTGGGAATCAGCCGAGACTGATTCTTGGAAACGGTTCGGCTGTAAGATATCGCGAGCCTGGCATTGCTGGCCGATGCGCGACCGAATTGGCGCCCGGGAAGGCACGAGGAAGAGGTGTGGGGATGCCGGATGCGGTTTGAGTATCCCATGTGCAAGCTCTTGGACCTGGACGAGGCGGCACTTGGCGCAAGCGCAAGCCCGGCGGCGACAGTGATCCTCGCGCACCTGGAGGCTCAGAGGAACTCGCGCAATCCCGAAAGGCGCAAGGTGGCAAAGTGGGCGTTGACGCGGCGATTGTACGAGCGAGGCTTTGAACGAAGGCAGATCCTGGAACTTTTCCGGTTGATCGACTGGCTGATGGTGTTACCGGAAACGCTTGCGGTTGAGTTTCGAAGGGAGCCGCTGCAATACGAGAAAGCCATGTCCATTCCATATATCACCTCCATCGAGAGGTTGGGGAGGCAGGAAGGCAGACAGGAAGGCCGCCAGGAAGGCGCCTTGTCCGAGGCGCGCACGGCGGTCATTGAGGCGATCGAAGTCCGGTTCGGCGCCGTCCCTGATGAGGTTCGCAAGAGAATCGAATCCCTCGTTGACCTTCAACCCCTACGCACTCTAAGGCGGACGAGTCTCACAACTCCATCCCTCGACGCCCTGAGTTGCGAATTCTGAACGAGGTTTTGAACGTCCCTCGCGACACGTCCGCACACAAGTATTGCATCTCGCCGCCGACGGATTGGGGTTCCTCAAGGCGCATTCCACTGGCTCCGGTAGTGGGTGCGCTGCTTCAGAATGGCTTCGATGTAGGATCGGGTGCCGGGGAAGTCCATCCGGGCGAGGAAATCGGCGCTGTTGGTCGCAGCGGAATCCCCGTTCCATCGAAGGACATTCGAACGTCCGGCATTGTAGTCTGCCAGGGCATACGCCTCAGGGAGGTCGGTGCGCGCGTAGCGGCGCAATAGTTTGGCGAGATACCATGTCCCGGCGCGCGTGTTGAGGGCCGGATCCAGCAAGTCAAGGTGCTGGAACGCGCGGATATTCTCAGCGTTTGCCCACTCCTCGGCAGCGAGCCGTCCCACCTGCATGAGTCCCAATTCTCCAGCGCCGCCGCGCGCCTCATCGCGGAATCGGCTTTCGCGCCAGGTCACGGCCTTGACGAGGGCGGGTTCGACCCGGTAACGGCGGGCCGCGGCGACGATGTGGGCTTCCGCCCGCCGTTCGCGGCGGTCGAGCCACCACCAGCGCGCGAGCCAGGCATCGAGCGCGACCCAGATCAGAACCAGCCAGATCCCCCATCGCTTCATTGGTGTTTAGGCGCCGCGGAAAGGACGCCGGCGCCAGCGTAACGACTGGATGCCGTTCGACAAGGTGCCGACGGGTTCTCAGATGGCGTAGTCGCCGGCGGTGGTGTCCCGGCTCGATTGCAGCGCGCGCGTTCGGACACACACATCCTCAAGGGAAATGCCTTCGAGCATCCTTGAGAAGGCATCTCGGACTTCACGCATGACATCCCTGATTCCGCACCGGCTTTCGTCCGGGCAGGTGCACGGTTCGTAAAACCGTTCACTGACACAACTGATCGGCGCGAGTGGCCCGTCGATGTGGCGAATGATCTCGGCGAGGCTGATCCGGTTCGCGGGCCGCGCGAGGCGGTAACCGCCCTGGACGCCTCGGCGGCTTTCGACGACGCCGGCCTCCTTCAGGTCGTTGAGGATCTGTTCGAGAAATCGCTTGGGGATCCGTTGTTCGTCGGCGATCGCCTGGATTCGCACGATTTCGTTGTGGGGGTGGAGCCCGAGAGCCAATAGGGCGCGAAGCGCGTATTCGCCGCGCAAGGTGAGGCGCATGAGGGACGAGGATATATAGACGATAAAATCAATCAAGATTACATCGAAACAGTCGAGTGGAGTTGATGGAACCCGTTTATAAAAAGGAT
>JBBQIU010000221.1:0-5778 GCA_038325245.1 Verrucomicrobiota bacterium | reverse complement strand
GGTCCAGTGCGACGGCATCCATGGGGCCCCCGGGAGGATGAAGCGGGGTCAGAGAAGTGCTCGGCGATGGTCTCGGGGTTGTCGCCCGGGCGGTGGGGGGGTGCTTGACATCATGATGCGCATCATGAAGCGTCGGGATGTGAGAACGACGGTTTCTATTGATGAAGGATTGCTTGAAAAGGCGAAACAGCTCGCCCTTCAGGAGGGCGTTTCCATGAGCGAGATCGTGAATCGCTCGCTTCGCCAAGCTCTCTTGGCACCGGTGACACGCCGTCAGGGCCCGGGATTCCGCATGTTGACCTTCCAAGGAACGGCGTCGTCCGAGCGCGAGTGGACGCCGGAAGTTATCGCGAAAATGCGGGATGCCGACTCCATCTGAACCGGGGAGCCTCTTCTCCAGGGTGATATAGCCGCCTTCGCCTTTATGAGGTGTCCTGACGTCAACATCCTGCTTTACGCCCATCGCCGCGATGGCAGTGATCACCGTTTTTATCGCGCGTGGATGGAGGAACTCGCGAGTGGTCCTGAACCCTTCGCTTTGTCGGCCCTGGCCGCTCTCGCGTTGGTCCGGATCGTCACGCAGCCCCATTTTCCGGGGGGCCCGACCCCCGTGGCGTCGGCATTGGCGGAGATCGAGAACCTGGTTCATGCGCCGGCCTGCCGGTGGATCTTTCCAGGGCCGGGGCACTGGGAAGTGGTGAGCAAACTGGTTCGGTCGACGGGTTCGGTCGGCAAACATGTTGCCGACGCTCAGCATGCTGCGGTCGCCATCGAGAACGGCTGTATCTGGGTGACCCGGGACAGCGACTTCGAGCGGTTCCGGCCCCACGGCCTGCGGTTGGAGATTCTCATTCCGCGCTGAGCCAGCGGGGGCGGTCTTGGCGGGGGCGTCGCAAGGTGCCGTTAGCGTTTGGCATGCTGCCGATAGCCCGGGGGGCGGCTCCCTCCGTGGTGACGCGCGGATGGGGAGATTGAGCCTGTCGAGTCCGACAAGCCACGCAATGCGTGCGGGGCGACGCCGGCTTGGTCGCGCAAACCTTGCCCGGCCGAGGGCCGGGACCCTGCTTTCCCGGGGGACATTCCCGGGGTCACCGTCGGTGCGCCCGCCATCGGCTCCTGCCGCGTAACACCAAATGTCGTATGTCTGTACTTGACCCCATTGCGCGCCATTGCGCGGCCCGTCAGGAGATCAATGCCCATCGCCGCTGCCATATCGATGGCGCTATTTCATTGAGTGACCTCGAATGGGTACACCGCTTCGCCAATGGGGGCGCCGACGACTTCGATGTTCATGGGATCCAGCACCCCGAGGCCGCGTTGCTCGGCGAGGAGGAGATGGTTGTCGCAGTGAGTGAAGGGGGCCACGCCTTTGAGGGCTCGGGGATCCTTGTAGCCCATGAGTGCGGTCCCCACGGCGTCGGTGGACACGGGATTGAGCCCCACGATAAGCAGACCCGGAGTGATCAACCCGACATTCGGGGCCCATGGTCCTTCGCCTCCCTTCATCGAGACGATGCCATCGATGACGGAGAGATGGATGGGGCGGGCTTCACAGATGTCGGCGACGATTCGGGGCACGCGGAGGAAGGGGCTGTCGGCGAGGTCGGTCTTGAGTTCTCCCGGCATGAGACCGTTGCCGCGATAGCTGTGTCGTTGGTGAAGCGGACCCCGGCCGGAGGTGGCCCGCTCGTTGGGCGCCTGATCGCAGTAGAGGGCATTGGGTGGGTGACGCAATGGGGTCAAGTCCCGACATACGACAAATGCAAATGTCGCAAATAGTGACTTGACTCCATGGCCCTCTCCACGAGGGGTCCCTTGCCGAAACCGTCCCGCAAAAGGTGGCGTCCGGCAGGATCTTTGACGGGCGCTAAGATGGCGGCTACGCTCAACCCGGGGGCGCAATGGGGTCAAGTCCCGACAAACGACAAACGACAAATGACAAACGACAAACGACAAATGTAAAAAGAGAGTGACTTGACCCCATTGCGCCTTACAAGCGGTCTCGCCAGGATATCGCCAATGCATTGCTTCAGCTGGTAACGAATCCAGGAATCGAAGCCGAACCGCGCTTGGTGATCGTCAACGCCTTCTCCAGTACAAAGGGCAGCCCGTCGATTTTCCGGATGCGTGGCTTGCGGCAGTCGCGGTTCAACGCAACCTGCCCGCCGCCTCGTTTGACAGGGACTTGGAGCGATTTCAGGACGTGACTCGCTATAAGCCGGAAGGTTGAAATCCAATCTGGCCAGTATTCGAGCGGCCTGGTCGATGGCGCTGCTGGCGCCGCTGGCACGGTGCGCGGGACCGGGATCCGTCGTTCTTGGATGTCGTAGCAGGACACGTCCCCCGGTCGACGACGGGTTGAGGGCGTGAGGTCGCAAGGCACCGTCAGCTTTTGGCATACGACCGATAGCCGTGGTGGCGGACCCCTCTAGAGGATGGGCGACGGATTCCGACGTGGCCGAGTTGCGTGGATAAACGCGAGCCGGGGTTGGGGTCACGCCATTGCCATCGCTATCGCTATCGCCACCAGACATGACCTCACGATCGACGTTTCCGAGTTTGTACTACCCGACCCTGTTGGTTTCCCTATGTGGAGGAGTCCTGGGTGCTGCTGAATCCGACCCGTTGCTGTTGGCTCACAACGCGACGGAACTTCCGGGGATGATTGTTCGGGGTGAGGCCGAGTACGAAGGGGTTCGGCAGGAACCGTTTCTGCCGCCGGTTCAGTCGACGCAGATCTATGGCGGCAAGAAGGCGACCCTCATCGATTTGGATGCCCTTCCGAAAGTGCAGGCAAACAACTATCGCCAAGCGCTGACGACCACGCCGGGTTTGCTTTATAGCGAGGAATCGACGCCGCTCGTGAGCCTTGGTTACCGGGGGATTGGCGACCCGCATCGGATGCAGTTTCTGCAAGTGCTCAAGGACGGGATTCCCATCCACGCGGATCAATTCGGCTATCCCGAGGCGTACTACACGCCGCCGCTGGATGTGGTGGACCGACTGGAGTTTGTGAGGGGTGGCGCCTCGCTCATGTACGGACCACAGCCGGGGGGTGCGTTAAATTACGTCACGTACCGGCCCCGGCGGGACCGGGCCATTTCGGCGAGGACCTATCACACGTTCGGGACGGACGATTTCTATTCCACGTACACGGCGGTGGACGGCACGAGCGGGCCGGTGGGCTATCTCGGGTACTACAACCATCGCCAATCGGAGGGCTTTCGGGAGTCGAACAGCGACTACCGGCTCGACGGCGGCCACTTCAAGGTGGTTTACGAATCGGGGCCCGACACGGAATGGATGCTGGCGATGGACGCCTACGAGGAGGAGCACGGCGAGCCGGGAGGGCTCACGCTGGCTTCCGGGCCAGGACTGGCGAATTACGATGAGAATCGCGATCAAACGACGCGCGAACATGACCGGTTCCGGCTGCGTCGCTATGTGCCGGCGCTCACGCTGACCCACCGCTTCGGGGAGGACACGGAAGCGGTGGTCAAGATGTGGGGCGGGTACTACGACCGGTTCAGCAAGCGGCAACGCGGGGGTGGGTTCGGGCAGTCGCCGACCGGTGCGGCGGCGAACTCGAACAGCATCGAGCGGCAGGAGTTTTACACGTTTGGGACGGATGCCCGGGTGCGGCATGACTATTCCTTTGGGGAAGGGACGCACACATTGGCCGCGGGCGTGCACTATTACCGGAGTGATTCGCCGCGGTCGGACAAACGCGGGGCTTCGGCGAATGCCGAGGACGGCGTGGTGCTCAGCACGTCGCAGCGGGACGTGCACGCCGGTGCGGTGTTTGCGGAGAATAGGTTCGAACTGGGCAAGTTTTCCATTACGCCAGGACTTCGGCTGGAAACGGTGGCCCAGGATGTCCGGGTCCGCATTCCGTCCGCGACAGCGGAGGACGCGTTGTCGGAGAAGGGACTGACGGAGTTCAAGCCCTTGTTGGCGGTCTCGGCGGCGTACGTGCTGTCAGGGCGGAGCGAGGTTTACGCGAGTGTTGCGGAGAGTTATCGGCCGACGCTGTTCACGGAGTCCGTGGTGCCGGGTTCCGGGACGCTGATCACAGGGGACGTGGAAGCCTCGACCTCGTGGGCCTACGAAGTGGGATATCGGGGCCAGCCCGGGGATTGGCTGACGTGGGACACGAGCCTGTTTCTGGTCGACCTAGACGACAAATACGGGGGCACCGTGACGTCGGGTGGGCAGACGGAACTGCAGTCCGTGGGGCGGTCGTTGAACTTCGGGTGGGATGTTGCGGTGGAGGTGGACGTGGTGGGGGCCTTATTAGCGGTGCAGGGGGACGATACCGGGGTTCGGAGTCATCGCGTGGCTTTACACGGGAGTGTGACGCTGCTGGACGCGGAGATCCACGGTGGGGCGCAGGATGGAAAGACTCCGCAGTATGCGCCGGATTACGTGGTGCGAACGGGGTTGGTTTATCGATGGAAGGATCGGGCGAAGGTGGCGTTTCTTGGAACCTTCCTGGACGACCATTTCGCGACGGACGACGAGAATCCGAGCCGGGAGATTCCGGCCTACACGATTTGGGACCTGACGGCGGAGGTGAAGATCTACCGTGAGTGGGCATCGATCGTGGGCGGCATCAACAATGTGTTCGACGAGGACTACTACGCGCGCGTTCGGGGAGACGGAATCGACCCGGCCTATGGGCGGAACTTCTACGCCGGCTTTCAGTTGACCTTTTAGCCTGGAAAGGGCGGTTTGGACAGCCACGGAGGCACGGAGCGCACGGAGAGAGGGACCTGGAAACGGAGCACACCTCATCTCGTGGGTGAGGCTCGCAATCCTGCACGTCGAGTCAGAGTCAACACCGCCAGAGACGGACGTTGCCCCATCGAAAACGGAGCGCGAGGACGGACCTGCCGACGACGGATTCCGTCGGAACGACGGCGAAGAAGAGGATGTTGTCCGATGGAGCGCGGTTGTCGCCGAGGATGGCGATTCGATCCTCGAAGAGTTCACCGGGTCGGACCTGGAGCGACCCGGCCTCGATAGGATGGCTTTCAGGCATGGCGGCACCATTCACACGGAGAGCGCCATTGACGACTTCGACGGTTTCGCCAGGGAGGCCGACGACGCGCTTGACGAGGAGTTCCGAACGAAATCTGGACACGACGATATCGCCCCGCTGGGGAAGGGCCGATCGGTAGGTCCGTTTGTCGACGAGGAGAACGTCGCCGGACTGAAACGTCGGTCGCATGCTTTCGCCATCGACGACGACACAGCCGACGTACGATTTCGCCCAAACCAGAACCGCGAGAAGGGTGATGCCGGCCGCGATCCAGCGGTGGGCTGAAGAGCCCAGGATAGCCGGGGAGAGTGGACGGAACTTTTTCTGCATCGCAGAAGGGGGGGATTCGGCGAGAGTCATGGAGGTGTCCTCCCGGGGGGTTCCGGTTCGTTGCCGAAAACCTGGGGCCGATACCTGGGCGGAATCTGCGACCAATGGTTGAGGGCGTTGCGCACATCGGCTTCGCGACCCATGGTTCTTCCCAGTTCGCGAGCCCTGGAACTTTCCATGCTGATCAGGGCCTGGTTAGGGTGCCGATAGACCACCTCCAGATAGAGGTCGAGCCACTCATCGTCCGCGCCTGCCCGCCGGTAGAGCCGCAACAATTCGCCCTGGAGGATGATGGCTTCCGTCGTGCCAGCAAATTCTTCGATGCGTTGCCGGACTCGGCTGATAGCCATCAGAAGGGCCGGATCGGGTTTGGGGGGGGGTGGCGTCGCCGTCGCCGTCGCCGTCGC
>JBBQIU010000220.1:0-5796 GCA_038325245.1 Verrucomicrobiota bacterium | reverse complement strand
GATTCCGTGACGGGCAATGTGTTGTCCGAAGGCGTCCAAGCTATCGACCTGAAAAGCCAGATGGGTGAGGTCAGGTTGGACCACAACGGGGCCGCTTTCGGGGAAATGGCACAGTTCGATGGTCTCCTCGCTCTCGGGCGCTTTCAGAAAGACGAGTTCCGAACCACGGGAGGATTTGTGCCGGCGGACCTCCTGGAGACCCAGGATATCGCAGTAGAACCGGATGGAACGTTCGAGGTCATTCACCCGGTACCGGGTATGGAGGAGCTTGAAGGCGAGTCGCATGGGTGGAGTTTAGGCGGGATCGGGGTCCGGAGGCCAGACCGGGAGTGCGGGGTGCGGATGGCGGCCCCGACGTCGGAGACAGGAAGTTGGGTATCTGCGGGATTGGCAGGGCATCGCTTGCCAAAGATTGGGTTGCCCCGTTTAATCCCACGCGTGTCGCAACAGCAGACACTCAGTGGTTCAGCCAGCCTTTCCGGGGTGGGCTTGCACGGCGGCAACCGGGTCCAGATGACCTTTCTGCCGGCGCCTGCAAACGCCGGAATTCGGTTCCGCCGCACCGACCTCGAGGGAAAGCCTGAGATCGAGGCGCACGTTGATCATGTGGGAGACACCACGCGATCGACTACGCTGTCCCGTGGAAACGCCCGGGTGCATACGGTGGAACATGTGTTGGCGGCCTTTTCGGGATGCGGCGTCGACAATGCGGTTGTGGAGCTGGATGCAAGCGAGCCGCCCATTGGCGACGGCAGTTCCCAACCGTATGTCCGAATGATCCTGGAAGCGGGCATTCAGCCGCAGGGCGAGTCGCGCGAGCCCTATTCGTTGGAGCAGCCGATTGAGCTGGTGACTGGGGACACGACGATGGTGGCGCTTCCGCACGACCGCCTGAAGATCACCTGCACCAATGCCGACCGGACAGGGCGTTACACCCAGGTTTGTTCCCTGGAGATCACGACGGAGACGTGGGCCCGGGAGCTGGCGCCTGCCCGAACCTTCTGCTTCTTTGAGGAGATCGAGGCGTTGGTGAAGAACGGTCTGATCCGGGGTGGCAGTCTGGAGAACGCCGTGATCATCCGGGATGACGCCGTCCTGACCACCGAGCCGCTTCGGTTTCCCGACGAGTTCGTCCGGCATAAGATGCTCGATATCATCGGGGATTTGTCGTTGGTGGGCCGGCCGTTGCGGGCGCATATCGTGGCGGTGCGGCCGGGGCATGGACCCAACTGTGAGCTGGCTCGCAGGATCGTTGAACAAATGCGCCGCCCGGAGGCGGCCATGCGGGCGTTCTCACCGCCCCCGTCGCCGCGCACGTCCCAAACGATCTCCACCGAGGGTGGTTCGGAAGGCGGCGCTCCGGGATTGGGGGTGACCGGGGTACTGGACATCATGGGGGTGCTGAGGCTGCTGCCGCATCGGTACCCGTTCCTGATGGTGGACCGGGTGGTGAAGGTGGATGGGAACCGGATTGTGGCGCTCAAGAACGTCACGATCAACGAGCCCTATTTTCAGGGACATTTCCCGGGACATCCCATCATGCCGGGGGTGCTTCAACTCGAGGCGATCGCACAGGTGGCAGGGGTTCTGATGCTGCGCCGAGCCGAGCATTCCGGCAAACTCGCCTACTTCATGTCCGCAGAGAGCGTCAAATGGCGGCGCCCCGTGCATCCCGGTGATCAACTGATGATCGACGTCGAACTCACGAAGAGTCGGGGCAAGATCGGACGGGCCAGGGGCGTTTGCTCGGTGGCGGGCGAAACCGTGAGCGAAGCCGAGGTGACCTTCATGCTTACCGAAGTCTGATGCGCGAGGCTCCCCCAGCTGGTGCCGTGATCCATCCGACCGCCGTCGTTCATAGACGCGCGATCTTGGGCGAGGGATGCGATATCGGGCCCTATTGCGTTATTGGCCCGGACGTCACCCTGGGTTCCGGCAACCGCCTCCACAGCCATGTCGTGATCGACGGTGAAACGACACTCGGCTCCGGCAATGAAATCTTTCCCTTCGCAAGTATTGGACTCCGAACTCAGGACCTCAAGTGGCGCGGAGGCGCCACACGCACCGTCCTTGGGGATCGCAATACCCTCCGCGAAGGCGTCACAATCCATAGCGCGACGGGCGACGGCGAGGTCACACGCATCGGCTCGGGGAATCACATACTCGCGTATAGCCACATCGCTCACAACGTCGTCATGGGAGACCAGATCATCGTCTCCAGTGCAGGTCTTGCCGGACATGTCGTCGTCGGCGATCTCGCCGTCATTGGGGGGCACTCCCTCGTGCATCAGTTCTGCCGTATCGGAACCATGTCGATTGTCGGGGGTTGCTCCAAGGTGGTTCAGGACGTCCCGCCTTACATGCTTGTGGACGGCAATCCCGCGGCCGTGCGTTCACTCAACAAGGTTGGGCTGGAACGTAACGGGGTCTCCGAGGAAATCTCCGCAGCCCTGAAAAGCGCCTTCCGCCTCCTTTTCCGCGACAATCTCTCAATCTCGAACGCGCTGGCACACATCGAGCATGAGTTGCCGCCGTTGCCGGAGGTCCGGCAATTGGTGCAATTCATCCGTGCCAGCGACCGGGGCATCAGCCTATGAAGGATCACCTGCCCCACGCTCCCGTCCGCCGGCGCGTTCGCCGCAGCAAGCCAACATTCCGACAGCCAACACAGCCTGCATGAGTTCTGAAACCGATACCCCCTCCGGTTCCCCCTCCGGGGAACGCGCCCCGGTGCGCCGTCGTCCAGCACGCGGACGTACATTCCGTCCACGGCACCGCCTCTCAAAGCCCAAGGTCGAGTCCGAAGATTTGGCCCATCCTCCAGAGGTCCCGGCCGCTGAGCCGGCGTCGCGCGGTCTTCCGCCGACCGCCCAGCTTCCTGCCTACCCTGCTCCGGAGGTCGACGAAACCCCGTACGCCGAGGATGAACCCGGCATCGGGGCGCGCTACAGGCCTTCTGCCGAGCCTGCGGAGCGTCCGGCGGAAGCCCAATCTGGCCGCCAGAGCTACCCCCTCGAACCTGGCGAACGCCCTCAACGCCCTGAACGCCCTGAACAGGCCGATTCAGACTTCCCACCGTCCCGTGACGACAGGTCGCAGCGCCGTGACGAGCGGGAACGCTTCGAGGCAGAACACCGCGCAGATGAACCCGACCCGGAGATTTCCGACGACGATCCGACGTCTTCGCCCGGGGAGATGGTTCCGCCTCCGCATCGGCTTCCAGGTACGGTGGAGTCTCTCGCTTTCCAACCGGCCCCGCTGAAATCCATCGAGCAGGCCGTCCTCGAAGTGAAACGCATCGTCGATGCATTGCAAGAGGCCCTCCAGGACATGGAAGAGGTTCTCGAATTGATTGAGGACGCCGAGCAACAAAAGGTGACCGACGAGCGTGAACTCAGCCGCTTGCAGGAATTGCTTCGGCAATTCAATCAGGTTCGTGAGCGCATTGTCCCTGCACAACAGCCGTCGCCACGTCCTACCCCGATGGAACCGGAGTCGCCTCCCGTGCCCATTCAAAGGGTGCCTTCGGGTCCGGTTGGCTCTGCTTCTGCCTCCGGTGGGTACGGTGGACCCTCTCAGGGTGCGCCGTCCTACGGAGGTCCTTCCCAAAGGGAGGGAGGACCCAGCCAGGGCCCCAGTCAGGGCTACGGAGGTGGCACAACCTATGGTGGTAGCCAGGGATATGCTGATGATCGCCGCGGTGGCCCGCGTCGACGCCGTGGTCGAGGTCGGGGCCCTCGAGGACGTGGACCAGGCGGAGGTCCGGGCCCGTCCTATGCCGGCGGCTCCCCGGATTCCCCGGCACCTCGCGAGTCACGAGAAGCCGGAGGTCCTGCGGCCCATCGCGGCGATGAGACCGGCGAGCGAGAAGACCGTGGACCCGACCGTGGACCCGACCGTGGATCGGAACGAGGTCAGGATCGAGAATCGGATCGTGGGATGGAACGGGGCCAGGAACGTGGACCCGACCGCGGCATGGAACGTCGCCCGGATCGCGGACCGGAACGTGGAATGGAACGTCGCCAGGATCGCGGACCGGAGCGCGGACCCGATCGTGGGATGGAGCGTGGGCAGGAGCGCGGACCCGATCGTGGGATGGAACGAGGCCAGGAGCGCGGGCCGGATCGTGGGATGGACCGTGGCCAGGAGCGCGGGCCGGATCGTGGGATGGAACGCGGCCAGGAGCGCGGGCCGGATCGTGGGATGGAACGTGGCCAGGAGCGCGGACCCGATCGTGGGATGGAACGTGGCCAGGAGCGCGGACCCGATCGTGGGATGGAGCGCGGACCGGAGCGCGGACCCGATCGCGGGATGGAACGTGGGCAGGAGCGCGGGCCGGATCGTGGGATGGAGCGTGGCCAGGAGCGCGGACCCGATCGTGGGATGGAACGTGGGCAGGAGCGCGGACCCGATCGTGGGATGGAACGTGGGCAGGAGCGCGGACCCGATCGTGGGGATCGGGGCCCGGACCGAGGTCCGCGTCCAGATCAGGGGGCGCGTCGTGAACGCGAGGAAGGACCGCCGCCGTCCCCACGCGACGAGCGACGGGGAAACTGGGACAAGGAGGAAGGGTTACCTCCGGCACGGACATCGGACCCATCGATTCCACCGCGCCTGGATCGGTGAGCTTGACGTCGACGCGACGAAACCGGCTGCTGGGGTATTTCTGTGCTGGCTGGCTCGTCGCGGCGGCGGAATTGCCGGCCCAGGTTGGTCCGGCGAATCACGAAGCCGCATTCGAGGCGTCGGTGGCGCATACGAAGCAGTCGTATCATTGGGATCATTTAGATCGGGAATCTGGGGAACCTTCCTTGGCCACAAGCCCGCGGGCTGCGCTGGGGCATGCCCCTTTGACGACGCTCCAATGGGATCCCGTTACGCGTCCCGACCTGTATCAGCAGAAGGTCATGGGTTCGGTGACCTTCGCCTGCGCGTTGGTGGTGACGTACACCGACCCGTATGGACTTTGGAACGATGCGCCGGGAACGGAGAAGGCCCTGACGTACGAGGGAGGCGACGGGGAGCACTTCATATTTCCCTGGGTCACATCAGGGAACGACCTGAGGTCGTATCTCGTGGGAAACTATTTCCTGAAACCCATCGATCCACCCGCGAGTTCCGAGGTGGCATTGCGCATCACGCAAGCGTTGGGACTTGAGCCGCCGGAGTCGAAGTCTCGCGGGCTTGGGTATTTTTGGGTGCCCCTTGAGCACCTGGCGCGACCGGCGTATTCCGCGGACATTGGAATCCAGCTTCCACCGCTCGAAACCCATGCGGATGGAACCTTCCAGGTGACCGAGGAGGGCGCTCCCTTTGGGTTTCGCTATGGAGATTTCACGGATGACAGGGTCGTTTACACGGGAGTCGGGGCGTTGGGAACGTTTGTGGCCGAGACGCAGGCCAGGACCGAGTACCCTTGAACGGCGATTCCCGGCATCCGAGGACCTGAACAGTAACCGTTGACGGATGCTTTCGGCACGGATGCCGGTGGCACTGCCCGCTGTCGAAGTCCCGCTGTGACTATTGACGCCGAAGATTGCGCAAAACAGACAACGCGACTTGGAAATTAGACAAAGACTGTGCGCACTCAGTAACTGTTCAGGTCCCGAGTGGGGCGGAAGGCGATTTCCGCGGAGCAAAAGGGCTCACGGGGCTGCGGCCGCGAGCAGGGTGAGCGTTGCCGGAAGGACTGGGAGAAATGATTTCAACTCGCGACTGGACTCTTATCGCCGCTTCGTGCAGCTTCAGTGCTCGTGGAGCACGAGACGATGGTGATGCAGGGCCGGGAGCTGGGAA
>JBBQIU010000219.1:0-5814 GCA_038325245.1 Verrucomicrobiota bacterium | reverse complement strand
GACGGGGCAGGTCCGCGTGAACCGCGCAAAGTTCGTCTTCGTCGGCGCGGGCGGCGGCAGTCTTTCCCTTTTGCAAAAGTCCGGCATCCCTGAAGCCACGGGGCTCGGCGGCTTTCCCATCGGTGGCCAATGGCTCGTCTGCGATAATCCGGAGATCGTCAAAAAGCATCAGGCCAAAGTCTATGGGCAGGCGCTCGAAGCCGCGCCGACGATGGCGGTGCCGCATCTCGACACGCGGATTCTCGATGGCAAAAAGACGCTGCTCTTCGGCCCGTTCGCAGCGTGGACGACGAAGTTTCTCCACAAGAAAGGCAGCTTCACCGACCTGCCCTTTTCCGTCCGCCCGGACAATCTCGCCACCCTCATCAACATCGGCATCCACAACCTCGATCTTGTTCGCTACCTCATCCAGCAAGGCACGCAGAGCATGCAGGATCGCATGGATGTGCTGCACGTTTTCTATCCCGCCGCGCAGGCCGCGGATTGGAAATTGATCGACGCCGGCATCCGCGTGCAGGCGATCAAAAAGACGGACGGCCAGGCGGGCATCGTCCACTACGGCACGGAGGTCATCACCAACGCGGCGCGCAGCATCTCCGCGCTGCTCGGAGCGTCGCCCGGCGCATCGGTCTCGGTGAGCATTGTGCTCGAAGTGATCAAGAAGTGCTTCCCGGATTTGCTCGCCAGCCGCGAGGGGCACGCGCGGATGAAGGCGATGATCCCGAACTTCGACGAAGACATCAAACTGCCCGCGAACGCCGCGCGCTTCCGCGAGGTCAGGCAGCGGGCCGATGAGATTCTAGGACTCCGCGCCTCATGAACTCCGGGCGCGATTATCGCGCAACTGAGCGCGATCTTTTCCACCAAGACAAAACCCTACTATCTCATGGTCATCGGGGCAGGCTGCCCCGATTCCTTTAGAAACGTGCCATCCATCTTCACTCTCTATGACTATCTGCTCGTCAGCCCCTTCTGACTCAGCAGGATGGCGATCGGAACATTCCTATGCTGGCTTGCCTGAGCTATTTCATGTGCGGGTGAATCCGACCTCCATTTCCACTCTGCGAATGGTAATATTCAATGGCCCGCTCGCGGAGTCACTGTAAAGGGGTCGTAAAGGGGTCGGTTCTTGATATTGGCTAATCCTGCGGTCCTCCGGGTGCCGTCGAGTGAGGTTCGCCTACTCGCATGCTGACTGCGGTTCGAGAGTCGATTCCCGGCGCGTCCGGGTGAGGGCCGCCACAGTGGCCTACAGGTCGCGGTCGGTGACGACGCCTTCTGACGCGGACGTGACGGTGGCGGCGTATTTGGTGAGTACGCCGCGGGTGTAGTAGCGGGGGTGGGGCTGCTTCCAAGCCTTTAGGCGCGCCTTCAGCTCCTTGGCGGGCATGCCGAGCGTGATGGTCTGCGACGTGGCATCAAAGGTGATGGGGTCTCTGTTGCGGACCACGGGTAGGCGTGCACCCGGCAGCTCGTCTTGGCGCACGCTTCGCGCAGCGTCTCGACGAAACGCTTCCGATCCGCGTCGTCCTTGTCCTTGAAGATCGGTTCCCGCCGGTCACCGCGATTCATCACGTGGTAAACCGCCCCCGGATACTCAACTCTCAACTAGCGCGCCATCCCCGGTGAGTGCCTACCGCAGCTTTATCGTCCGATATCAAGAACCGACCCCTGCTCCGCAAGAACCGAACCCTTCGCCGCAACAAAGTACCCCGCAGCGTCCCGGTACAGACCGTGAGTCCGGAGCCGGTGGTCAAACTCGCGCCGGAGATTCAGCACTTGGTCAACCTCGTCAAAATGGCCGCCTACCAAGCGGAGAGCGACCTATTCCGGGCGGTGTAACCCCACTACCGTCGCGTCGCCGACGAAGGCCGCACCTTGATCCAATCGGCGCTGACGAGCGCGGCGGACATACAGGTCACGCCTACCGAGATCCAAGTGACCCCTTGCACCCTTGAGTTCCCCTCATCGCTCCCGAGTCATTGGCGCTCTGTGCGCAGAACTCAATCTCCTGGACACTCGGTTTCCCGGCTCCTCCCTGCGTTTGCGCTATGCTGTCCGGGAGACGATTTGACGGCTAAAGCGGACATTCAATAACCCCCGTATGTCAGGAGCTCTGGGATCGGGAGTGTCGTCTACCTGCCCATCGAGATGAAGGGCGACTTCTCCCGCCTCGGCCAGCCGGCCGAGGAAACACGCATGGACCTCACCTTGGGCCAGACCTCCGACGGCGATGGCCTTCCGGATGCCTGGGATCGGGCGATGCTGGGGTCCAGAGGCGGGACCCTGGAGGACGTCACGCCCGGGGGTGACTTCGACGGAGATCAGATCAGCAACCGCGATGAGTATCTGGCCGGCACCTACGCCTCCGACCCGTCCGACGGGTTCTCTCTCTCCCTGGTGGAAATGCGGGAGGGCCGGTCCGTGTTGGAATTCCTGGCCGTCCGCGGCCGCACCTACAGCGTGGAAGCTTCCGAGGACCTGCAAACCTGGACCCGGCGCCCTTTCGTCTGACGTCGGCGAACAGCACGGCGGCGATGCAACAGCGTTATCACGCCGAGGATGTCCGCCTCGTGCGCATTGAGCTGCTGGCGGCGCCCGGCGCTCCGAGTCGGTACTTTAGGGCGCTGGTGCGCTGACTCCGCTTCCGGTCCGCATCGTCCTTGTCCATGAAGATCGGTTCCCGCCGGTCACCGCGAGTCATAACGTGGTAAACCGCCCCCGGATACTCAACTCTCAACTGGCGCGCCATCCCGGGAGTGGGCCTTCCTGTCAACGACCCGCCAGCCTTGGGAATGGCTTGCAGCCCTCGGCCGCGCCGCTCCATCGGCGCCAAAATGAAGGCGTGACTAAGCGGGCGCGGGCGCGGGCGGAGTTCTTCAGGCCGTGCGTCGCTGACGGCGATGAAACCAGAGGACACCCATGGACAGGGCGATGCCGAGTGGCGCGAGGTGACCAGCTTCCGGCACGACCACCGCGTAGACACCAATCTGCGCACTGACCTCGTACCCGACGAAGAGGAGTGGGATGCCCGTGGGGGACTGGTCCGCCGAAACGAACGTCAAGCCCTCGGGCGCGATTTCGCCCGTGTTGATGTAGTCGACAAAGTCGGGGTGGTTGGGGTCGGTGATGTCAAAGACCATGACGCCGCCGACGCGTTCGAGACCGACAAAGGCCCAGGTTTGGCCGTTCACGACGCCGAGAGTGATGCCCTCGGGTTCCGGACCTTTGTTGGGCGACCGGCCGTCAAAGGTGGAGTCGGTGCCCTCGCTATTGAACAGGCTTGGAACCTCCACGGCTGTTTGTGTTTCAAAGAAGGATCCGGAGTCCCAGACCAAGTCGCCCGTCTGGGCGTCCCAGATGGTGAAACTGCGGGTGCCAAACATCAGGAGTTGATCCGCGTCACCGTCGCCGTCCGTGTCGGCGTCGTAACGCGAGACCCGAAGGCGGCCGAGTCGGGAATTGGCGGTCGAGTTCGCGCCGCCATAGAGGGCATCCAAATTGGCTTTGAAGGTCGCGTCCAGGGTGAGTTCGGACACGCGCGGATCATCGCGCAGGGCAAGCGGGTGACCTCCCAGTACGAAATCGGGTGGCCGTCCGTCGCCTTCGTTGGCTGTGACCAGGAGACTTCGTCCATTGGCGATATAGCTGGCGATGCTGTCGGGCATCGGCATGCCGCGGACAACGTCGTTGATCAGGATTCCCCCGTCCCGATCGGAAGCGTCGACGGTCTGGGCGATGGTGCCGAGCGATGTCACTTTCGACCAAGTGCGGGAGGAGAGATCGAATTCGCCGATGGCGTTGTTTTCCTGAAAGGTGACGTAGAGCTTGTTGCCTTGTTCGGTGATGTACTCGGGTTCGATGTCGCGGAAGCGGAGGGCTCCCGGTGTCAGGTCGGGATTGTTCGAGGGATGAACGCGGACACCCGAAAGGTCGACGCCCGACAAGTCGTACGTTCCGACCTGGCCGCTGCCGAGACTGGAGACGTCGCTCTTCGCGGCGACGGCGCTGATGTCGATGATGGAGATCGAGCCGGGGCTGTCGAGGTGAGTGAGATTCGGGCTCGTGCCTTCGCTGACGGGTTCCCCCTCGTTGGCGACGTAGATCTTCAAACCGTCGGTGGAGAATCGGATCATGTCGGGATGGAACCCGACTTCGACCGAGTGGATGACCGTTTGGGACTGGGGATCGAAGAATACGACACGGCCGGGGTTGGAGCCGCTGTTCTCGGGAATGAACGTGGCCACGCCGAAGCCGCGGCCGAGGGGATCGGCGGCGACGGAACTGATGGACTTCACCGTCTGGCCTCCGAGGGTGCTCATATCGATCTGGCCGAGGTCACCAAGGGCCGTGGGATTGGCGGCGTTGATGACTTGGATGCCACCATTTCCGGCAGTGCCGTAGGTGTTGTAGAGCAGCTTTCCGGTGGGATCGAAGGCGACGATTTCGGAACTGCTGGCTGGGCCGGTGAAGCGGTCGAGTTGAATCAGCGCATCGGCGGCATGGAGGTGGTCGGCGGTGAGGAGCGCGAGGGGGGCGAGGGCTAGGAGTTGGGATGGATAATGGATTCGCATAAGGGTACCACTGGGGGCGGGTCCTTATGAACGGGCAGTATCGCACCAAGGTGTCTTCCCGGTAACGATTCGGTCACTCCAGGGCAAGTGCTAGCTCGCGGTACCATCGGTGGAGTTGTTGATGGACTTCGCGGGTTCCCGGGGTGTGAACGGCGCGTTGGGGCGCGTTGGGGTCAAACATAAACAATTGACATTGTGCGTGAGGCTGACGAGCGAGGGCTGGTGTGGACGATCTGACTTATCCTTCCTTCAGTTCCCTCGGCTTTTTTCAGGCAACCCGGCTTCGGCAGAAGAAGTCTTGGGCGTTGTGATCTGCCGCCTCGTGCACAACCGATCCCAGAATGTCGACTGTCAATGTTTGACCCCTCGCTGGCCTCTCGAGAATGGACCTCGCCCCACCGTAGCCGTGCGGATCTCCGAGAACCATATCGGCGCTCCCGCCACCGACCCCGCCGCCGAGACCGAATGGATTCGAGCGCTTCAACGCGCCGGATTCATGGTGCATGACCGCCAATCCAAGGAGCCTGCGGACCTCACGCTGAGTGGCGAAGCCTTCAGCACGTTCGGCGTCCCCAAAGGCAACCTTGTTGCCTGCCGGGCCCGGCTCGAGATCCGCATTCACGAAACCCGCTCCGGCCGACTTCGTCTCGCGGACCGGCAGACCAGTGTCCCTCTCGATATCGCGGAGCCCATCGCCGCCAAAGCCGCCCTTCAAGAGGCGGCTCTGACCGTCGCGGAACGCGTCATCCCTCGCCTGACGCCCTGAACTCCATGAACCCATCGTTCCCTGGAGGGGCAAGCTCCGTCGTGCCCTCCCTTCCCGCGCCCCTCTCGCAGTCGCGGGAGCGCCCTCCATTCACGACGGGGCAATGGGAGGAGGGGGTAATGGGGTCAAATCCCTATTCTTGACATTTGAATTCGGCGAAGAGGGCACGCGCGTGATGACTCAATTTGTTGCATGTCGTGACTTGACCCCATTGCTTCCCCTCGTCTTCGGAAAAGCCGTCCAAGCCGAGGCGATGAGGCGGGGGTTGGCGGAGGCAGAGGAAGTCTACCTGGTGATGGATGGAGCGGTTTGGTTGTGGCATCTGCGGGAGGGCCGCTTCAAGAACTCGACGCCGGTTCTGGATTTCCATCACGCCAGCCAACACCTCTGGGCTTTGGCCTTTCATCGCTTCGGGGACAAGACCGAGGAACAAAAGGCTTCAGCGCGAGCCTGGGTGGAGCCACTCCTGCATGA
>JBBQIU010000218.1:0-5839 GCA_038325245.1 Verrucomicrobiota bacterium | reverse complement strand
CGAACAACAGCACGGCATACTCGTGCATGGCCGAGCCGCACCCCGCCGCATTGGTGAGGATCGCATCCAGATCCTCCGGGAACGCGTCGAGATTGCGCCGGGCAAACCTCCGGGCCGCCTCGATGTCGCCGGTGTGCCAGGCCAGGCCGCCGCAACACCCCTGCGCCCGCGGCAAATGCACCTCCACACCGTTCCTCGTCAGCACCTCGATCGTGGCGGCGTTGATGTCCGGATCCAGCACCTGTTGCGCGCACCCCAGCAACAGGCCCACACGCGCCCTCCGATCGCCCACGGCCGACACCCTCTCCGGCCAACGTTGAGCCGGTGGCAACGACGCCGGCAGCAGGTTTAGCATCGGCCGCATCGCTTCCGGAACAAGAGCGGGCACGAGACGCCCGAGACGCCCCAGGGCCGCGGCGATTCTGAACCGGGTCGGATGCGGAACCGTCCGCGCCGTCACCCAATGACGGAAAGACTCGAGGTGCGAACGCCGGAATCGATTCCGCGCGAGCGCTCGAAACGGGCTGATGAGGTCCCGATACGGAACACCGCTCGGACAGGCCGGTTCGCATGCGAGACAACCGAGGCACCGGTCCACGTGCGGTTGGGCGGCCTCCCAATCCAACCGCCCTTCGAGCACTTCCTTCATCAGGACAATCCGGCCGCGGGGCGAGTCCATCTCTTGTCCGAGTTCCCGATAGGTCGGGCAGGCCGCGAGGCAGAAGCCGCAATGAACACACGCCTCAATGGCGCGAGTCATTCGCGTACCCAGGGGCCCATGGTCTTCGGCGGAGATGGTGTGAAGCATGGCGCGTCAGTCCTCCATGCCGGGAAATCGACTCTCCGGGTCAAGCGCCGCCTTGAGCGTCGGTTCAATTCCTGTCACGGCCCGCTGGCCCCACCAAAGCGGGCCGTCACCACGCAGGGCCAGCCCGGTCAATCCCTGCGCCTTCAACACCGCCTCGAACGCCCCCCTATCCATCCCAGCCGCCATCGAGACATACGCCACGTTGCCGCCCCCACTGTAATGAACGCGCACGTCCCCCGCCGCCTTGAGCCCCTGATCCAGCGCAACCATGCCATCCAGCGTGAGTGGAACCTTCAACAGGCCTCCGCCGACATGCGCCCAGCGGAACTCCGCCAGATCCCCCCACAACACATCGGCGTCCGTCGCCGACAGCACCTCGCCTGGCCAATGACCCAGAATGTCCTCAACCAGCGGCTCAAGGGCCGCGTCCGGACCCCCGACGCGCATGACCACCCCGTCGCCCCCGGGCACCACGTCCACCGCCTCCAATTCCCATCGATTCACCGATGCCTCCCGCAGCCAACGGACCGCTCCCTCCATGCCTTCCACGTCGAGCCGGAGTGTCCGGCTTGCCGCCGGCTTCGGGAACACCTTGAACGTGACCTCCGCCAGGACACCCCATCGCCCCAGGCTGCCCACGAAAAACTTCGGCAGATCAAACCCGGCGGCGTTCTTGACCACCTTGCCCCCCATTCTCAACAACCGCCCCGCGCCGTCCACGAACCGCACGCCGAGGATGAAATCCCGCACGCCGCCAAATCGGAACCGACCCGGACCGCTCAACCCGGACGCCACCGTGCCTCCGAGCGTGGCGCCGGATTCCCCGAGCATCGGGTCAAACGGCAGATATTGTCCGCGGTCGCCCAGGGCCTGCTTGATCTCGCGGACGGGCGTTCCGGCGAGCGCGGTGAAGGTGTACTCACTGGGTTCGTATTCGACCAAGCCCCGCAGGCGCCCGGTGCCGATGGGCACGGCATCCACCTGCGAAAGGCGCGGGTGCGTCCGGCTCCCCACGGGAATCACCCGCGGCGCGCTTCTCACCGCCTCGGCGAGTTCGTCGAGGGTCGAGGGTTCAAGGGGCGCGCTCATTCGCGGGAGAGGACTCCTGCCGCCTCCAACGGA
The DNA here is from genome assembly GCA_038325245.1 of Verrucomicrobiota bacterium. Lineage (GTDB taxonomy): Bacteria > Verrucomicrobiota > Verrucomicrobiia > Limisphaerales > CAIMTB01 > CAIMTB01. The sequence goes on along the minus strand of JBBQIU010000218.1, from coordinate 3,909 downwards.
TGCAGTCCCGGCCGTGAAAGCACGGGAGCCCCGGCCACGGGAAACATCTTGCCCGGATTCGAAATCTCCAGCGGATCGAACGCCGCGCGGACCCGCTTCAGGCAGTCCATCTCCTCGGTGTTGAACATGTCGGGAAGGTACTCACGCTTCTCGACGCCGATACCGTGTTCGCCGGTCAGCGAGCCGCCCATCTCCACGCACATCCGGAGAATCCGTCCGGCCAGGGCTTCGGCCCGTTCCAGGGCGCCGGGTTCACGGCCGTTGAAGAGGATCAACGGATGAAGGTTGCCGTCACCGGCATGGAAGACGTTCGCACAGCGCAATCCGGATTCGCGCGACATCTCCACGATCCGCCGGAGGGCTTCTCCCAGGCGCCTCCTCGGAACAACGCCATCCTGGACCAGGAAATCCGGCGAGATCCGGCCCACCGCGCTGAACGCACATTTGCGGCCCTTCCAGATCGCCTGACGTTCCCCGGCGTCCCGCGCGGGACGCATCTCGACGGGCGAACTGCCTGCCAGAATCGCGTCGAGACGGATTCGATCGATCTGCACCGCTTCGCGAGGTCCCTCCAATTCCACGATCAACACCGCTTCGCAGCCGGGCGGGTAATCGGCATGGACCGCCGCCGCCGCCGCCTGAAGCGCCAGGGCATCCATGATTTCCATCGCGCCGGGCAGCAGGCCGCTGGCCACGACCGCGGAAACGGCATCGCCGGCCTCCTCCAACGTCCGATAACCCGCCAGGACCGTGTGGAAGCACTCCGGCTTCGGGAGAAGTTGGAGGGTGACCTCGAGAGCTATGCCGAACAGGCCTTCGTTTCCCGTGAACAACCCGCACCAGTCCGGGCCTACGAATTCGCGGCTGGCGCCTCCCCACCTGACACATTCGCCGGTCGCGAGCACGGCGCGGAGGCCGAGCACGTGATTCGACGTCATGCCGTACTTGAGGCAATGGGCTCCGCCCGAATTGAAGGCCACGTTGCCCCCGATGGTGCAGATCGACTGGCTGGAGGGATCGGGAGCGTAGAGCAATCCGTGGGCGGAGGCGGCCTGCGTGACCTGTGCATTCACGACCCCGGGTTCGACCACGGCCAACCGCAGCACCGGATCCAGGCGCAGGATCCGATTGAGGCGGTTGAGCGCGATCACCACGCCACCTTCCACGGGCAAGGATCCGCCGGAAAGACTGGTGCCGCTCCCGCGCGCCACGAAGGGGATCCCCTCGCGATGGCAGGCTCGGACCAACTCGATGACCTCGTCGGCGCTCTCAGGCACGGCCACGGCGACCGGCCGTTTCCGGAAAGCCGTCAGGCCATCGCTCTCGTACGCCGTCAACTGTTCCGGCCGGGTCAACCACCGGTCCGGCGGCAGCAACTTCGCCAGTTCCTGGAAGCGGGCGCCCGGCATCGTCGGGTGTTATCGGAAGATCTCCCGCAACGCCCCCAGCACGAGATCCACGTTCCGGACCGTGGCCCCATGCCCCATCAGCCCGATCCTCCATGCCTTGCCCGCCATCACCCCGAGTCCCCCGCCGATCTCCATCCCGTATTCCTCGAGCAAGGTCCGGCGGACCGCGGCGTCCTCCACGCCTGCCGGGATCGAGATGCAGTTCAGCGTGTGCAACGAATGCTTCGGGATGTACTTCAAACCCATGGATTCAAGCCCCGCCCGCAGCCGCCGGTGCATCTGCTCGTGCCGGGCAACCCGCTGATCAAGACCCTCCTCGAGCACGATCGACAGCGCCTCACGCAGCGCGTAGGTCATGTTGATCGGCGCGGTGTGGTGGTAGATCCGTCCGCCCCCGCCACCCAGGTAATACTTCCGGAGCATGGAGACATCCAGGTACCACGACTGCGGCTTCGTCTTCCGAGCCTCCATCCGCGCCAGGGCCCGCTCCCCGAAACTCACCGGCGCCAAACCCGGAGGGCAACTGAGGCACTTCTGGGTCCCGCTATAGACCGCGTCGATGCCCCAGTCATCCACCCGTAGTTCATGTCCCCCAAGGCTCGTCACCGCGTCCACGAGGAACAAGGCCCCTTTCGCGTGGACGATTTCCGCCAGGCCCGCCAGCGGCTGGTGCGCCCCGGTGCTGGTCTCGGCGTGGACGATGCCGACAAGCCGCGTCTTCGGGTGCTGTTCCAGGGCCGCGCCGATCGCCTCATGGGCGATGACGTCACCCCACGGGGCTTCGACCGCATGGACCGTGGCCCCGCAACGTTCCATCACGTCCTTCATCCGCCCGCCGAATACGCCGTTGACGCACACGACCACCTCGTCGCCGGGCTCCACCAAATTCACGGCAACGCATTCCATGCCGGCCATGCCGGTGCCGCTGACCGGAAAAGTGAGGGGGTTCTGGGTCCTGAAAACCTCGCGGAGCATGGCGCACGTGTCGTCCATGATGGACACGTACTGCGGATCCAGGTGTCCCAACGTCGGCGCCGCCATTGCCCGGAGAACCCGCTGCGGCACCGGGCTCGGCCCCGGGCCGAGGAGAATGCGTTCTTCGGGAAAAACCGTGGCGGGGAAAGGCGGAATGGATCGGGGCTGGCTCATGGACGGGCCGGATTCTCCCGATACCGCCGCCCTTGGCAATCCCCTGGACCCGGGGAATTCCAGAACGACCCGACACAGCCATGGTCCGCGTGAGAAATTGCCTGTCCGTTTGTTCTCGACGCCACGCAATGCTCATCCTGCCTCCGCACCTGCACCGATCATTGATGACGCAGGCGCCTTCCGGATTGCGCGAGTCGGGAAACCAGTCTTCGCCCGAGCCGTCGCCATGCCGGAATTCATGGGAGCATCGGACGAAAAAGCGGACAGGTTTGGGTCCGCACCCTCCGAACAGCCGGTGCCCAAGAAACCCATGCAAATCCGTGGAAAACAGCCTCCTTATGTCAGGAGCTCTGGATTCTCGGTGAACCTCTGGTACTATCGCCGCCGCAACCCTCGACTCATTGTCAGCCGCATGAACGTTCCGAAACACGCGTACATGACTTCGGTCAAGGTCGCCGGAGGGTGCCGGAAGTATTACTGGAACAGAAGTTTGGAGAACAATCGCGAGCCACCTCACAACCATGAAAACAAATTCCTTGATTCAACATTGGCTCGCCGGAGTCGCAGGCACACTCTTCGCAGTCACTGTTTACGCGGCGGAAGAACCGGTCAAGGCGGGTGCCACCAAAGTGATTGATCCGGGGGTTCAGGGGGAGGAGAACGCGGTGCTCGCACAGGCACCCAACGTCCCACCGCCCATCACACGCAAGTATCCCACCAAGGTCATCGTGCACCTCGAAGTGCAGGAGGTGACCAAGCGGATCGCCGACGGCGTTGAATATGTGTTCTGGACCTTCGGCGGCGATGTGCCGGGCAGCTTCATCCGCATCCGCGAGGGTGATCAGGTGGAGTTTCACCTGAACAACCATCAAGACAACAAAATGCCTCATAACATTGACCTGCACGCAGTGACCGGGCCGGGTGGCGGCGCGGCATCGTCGTTCACCGCACCGGGACATACGTCGCAGTTTTCGTTCAAGGCATTGAATCCCGGGTTGTACGTATATCACTGCGCGACGGCGCCGGTCGGTATGCACGTGGGCAACGGCATGTATGGGCTGATCCTGGTTGAACCCAAGGAGGGCTTGCTGCCGGTGAACCGGGAGTATTATGTGATGCAAGGCGATTTTTACACGACGGGGAAATATGGCGAAGAAGGCCTGCAATACTTCGATCTGAACAAGGCGGTGGATGAAAGGCCAACCTACGTCCTGTTCAATGGATCGGTTGGTTCCCTTGTTGGGGACAAAGCCATCACGGCCAAGGTCGGCGAGAGGGTGCGCCTGTTTGTCGGCAATGGCGGCCCGAATCTGATCTCCTCTTTCCATGTGATCGGCGAAATCTTTGACAC
>JBBQIU010000217.1:0-5847 GCA_038325245.1 Verrucomicrobiota bacterium | reverse complement strand
GCCTTCCCAACATCATCTCCATGCCTCACCTCTATCTCGACATCTTCAGCGGCATCAGTGGCGACATGCTTCTCGGCGCCCTCCTCGACCTCGGCGTGCCGTTCGAGAAGCTGGAATCGGAATTGAGCAAACTCGGCGTGTCCGGCTACCACCTCCACGCCGCCCGGGGCGAGAAATCCGGGGTCGCAGGCGTTAAACTCGATGTCCACCTGGACCATGACCTTGCCTCCAACCACGGTCATTCCCACGACCACGCCGACCCTCACCCTCACCCTCACACCCATACCCACACCCATACCCACACCCACACCCATACCCATCCCCATACCCATCCCTACACCCATACGCACGCCCACGCGGATGAGCCCGGGCACACCCATACCCACGAGCACGAGCACGAGCACGAGCACGAGCACGAGCACGAGCACGAGCACGAGCACAGCCACGAACCCAGCCATGAGCACATGCAGGGGGACGCCCATGCGCATGCTCACTCGCCAGACGACGGCTCCCACACCCACCTTCCCAGCCCCACCGAGGAACCGGCCCACGGTCGCAATTATGCAAACATCCGCGACCTGATCCTCAGCAGCAGCCTCGCCGACTGGGTCAAATCCCGCGCCATCGCCGTGTTCCATCGCATCGCCGTCGCCGAGGGCAAGATCCATGGCCACCCTCCCGACTCCGTCCATTTCCACGAAGTGGGAGCCGTGGACTCCATCGTCGACATTGTCGGCGCCTGCATAGCCCTCGACCTTCTCGGACGTCCGCGTGTCCTTGCTTCACGGGTCGTTGAAGGCACGGGGTTTGTCCGTTGCGCCCACGGGCGCCTTCCGCTCCCAGCGCCCGCCACGCTCGAAATATTTGCCGCGCGCGGCGTTCCGGTGACGCAATGCGAGGAACCTAACGAACTGGTGACCCCCACCGGCGCGGCGTTGCTCGCCGAATTCGCCGAGTCCTTCGGACCCCTGGACGGCTTCGCAACCCACCGGATCGGCTACGGCCTGGGAACCCGCGACAATCGCACGCGTCCCAATGTCCTCCGCGCCGCTCTGGGCGAAATTGTCTCCGCGCCAATTGCTTCGCAGCACGACTGGGAAACCGACACCATCACCGTCCTGGAAACCAATCTCGACGACCTGAGCCCGGAGATTCTCGGGCACGTCATCGAGCGCGCCTTGGCGGAGGGAGCCCTCGACGCCTTCCACACGCCGGTTCAGATGAAGAAGAACCGGCCGGGAACGCTCGTCACCCTCCTATGCTCCATGGGTGATGCCGATCGTTTTGCTGCATTCCTTCTCACCGAAACCTCCGCGTTTGGAGTGCGTCAGACCGTCGCCAATCGCCGGAAGCTCCGTCGGGAAACGGTCACGGTTCGCACCCCATTTGGCGAAATTCAAGCCAAGCTGGGTCGATTGGACGGCGCGGTCCTTCACGCCACGCCCGAGTACGAAGACTGCCGCCGGGCGGCGATCGCAGCCTCGGTGCCGGTCCGCGACGTCCTGGCTGCCGCGACGGCTGCGGCCCATGCCCTTCGGACGCCCGGGGCCTGACCTTCCGTCACCCCAAATCGTCTGCTCCTGGCGCCTCCGGTTTCGACTTCGCGTCCGCTCCGTTGCCAGAGGCGGGTCAGTTCGAGGTGCTCGTCGATTCACTGGCTGGGGTTCCCAATCCCCGTTGCACCCCGTCAGCCACGTCGCCAACAACGATACCGACCGCCTCCCTCCCAGCCAGGGCGCGCCCTTCGAGAATCAGCGGTCCAGAACCTGAAGATGTTTGGGGAAAACCAGGACGTGCCGATTCGGAGGAAACGGGCCTCTGTCGTTTCGTTCTCTGCCCTCTCTGCGTTCCCTGTGGCCTAAGCCGTAACGATTCCGTTGCGATCAAGGGGCCTCGCGCGAAGACGCCAAGAACGCGAAGGAATTCCGGAGGGAACTTTGGCATCAGGATATCGCGGGCGACCTCACCGTTCGGTGCGGTGCTCGTTTCCACACCACACAGAATCCGGGTTACGGCTTCTCCTCCTTCGCGTCTTCGGGTCTTCGCGTGCGTCAGGACTGAATCGTTCCGGCTAAGTCCAAACGGGCAGGCTTCCAGACCCACATGAATGCGACGAACATGAGCGCCGGACGGGGAGGGATTTGCCACAAAGAACTTAGGGAACGCTGAGACTTGGAAGGACGGGATCGCCTTCCCAGATCCACCCATCCTCCCGAAGGGCGAAAAAAACGGGCGAGGCTAACTCCTGGGAATCCATCATCCCTTCCTCGGCAATCGGTTTTCCGTATTGAAGGACGCGTCCTGAACGTCATCACGCTCACCACCCGAGTTCATCGATGTCCGCCTCTTCAAGCCTCTCGCGCAGGCGCACGCGCGCACGCGCGTAGGCCGCCGCGTCCAGCCGTGCCTGCACCCGGGGACTCTTGATCGTCGGGACGTCCCCGTCCTCGGCATCACCCAGACGCAGGATTTCGTCCAGTGTCCGCATCCCGAGCGTGTTGCGGGACGAAGCTTCCCCGAGAGAAAGGACGGCCAGGATACTGCCCTCCGAGTCGCCCTGGGCCGCAGCAACCAAATGGAGAGTGGCCGGCTCATCCACCCGATTCAAACGCAGGAGCCCCGCCGCCGCGTGCGAGGCCGCGGGACCGTTCAGGGCTTCCTGATACAGCCCCTGCACCCGGCCCGGCGCCACTCTCTCCATGGCCCGGGCCGCCTGATAGCTCGCGTTGCCCACCGTCCACGCAAGGATTTCGGCGCGAGCCAGCGGTTCGAGCAACCCGCCAAGGCGCTCATTCGGGCGACGCGGCGACTCGATGACCGCAAGTTCCAACTCTTCCTGAAGGCCGCGGGTCAAGGGTGTCGTCGCCGCCTCCCTTCCAGCGGCAGCGGCCAGCACTGAGAATGCGGCTTCGTGGCCCGGTTGGATGTTCAGTAATGCCAACGCCGCATTGATCCGCGACGTGTCGTTTTCCGACTCCAAAACTCGTTCCAGCGCGGGCACAGCCATCGCCGCCCCAGCGCCGAGTTCCGCCATCCATTTCAACAGGTTTGGGTCCGGCATTTCCGGGTCCATGATCGCCAAAACCGCCTCCAGGACATCGGCAGCCCGCCGACTCAATCCACGGATCGATTGCGCCGCCACAGCCCGCACCCACGGATCCTCCCTGCGTCCCAAGGCTTCGAGGAGATACGGTACACCCCGTTCGGCCCCGTCTCCCACGGCGCCCAACAGATTCAAACCCATGTGGCGCTGGACATCGTTGGCACCGCCCAATCCCGGCTCCACCAGCGGAAGGAGTTGAGCCGCCGTTGGCTGAAGAGGCCGCACGAGCCACGCCGCCTCGGCTTGTATGTGGGGATACGGGACAAACCAACGCCTCGCCCACGGTCCCGGAAGTTGCAGCGAGAAGCGGCGGAGTCCTTGCCGCACCCACCCGTCCTGACGTCCGCTCATCGCCTGCCTGACCAGGAACGGCACGGCGTTCGTCCCGATCGCCAGGATCGCATGCTTGCATTCGAATGCCCGGGCCGGTTCCGCAAGCCCCCGCTGCGCCGACGCCGTGACCCAGCACAACTCGGTGAACCACACCCGCACGGTCTGGCCCTCGTGCCGGGGAAGTCCGTAGTCCTCGTACGCGCGCCATCCCATGCCCGCAGCACCGGCGAGAATGAGGCAGGAGAAGAGAAGGCTGGTTTTTCGCATGGAACACGTGCTTTCGGTGGCCGAAGGCTCTGGAGAGCCCTTGTCGAACGCGCTTGTCCCCTACCCGAACGAGCCTCCGTCGGCCAGCACTTCCCTGCGGTTACTCCTTCGGCGGACCCTATGTGCGGGTCTTTGCCGACCTCCACCCCGAGGAGGTGGTTGGCATGGTGCTCATTGATCCGACCCAGGAAGCCTTCATGCAGTGGTTGCGAGGAAATTTTCCCCGCGTCAACCGGCTCTCAGGCGCCGACCGGGCCCGCCAGGACGAGTGGGGTTGCCAGTTTGGCCATTTCTGGCGGGCTGCCGCCAAGCGGGGCGGCATGAAATTGCCCAGGGCGATGCCCTGGGTCTGGAGATTGGCCATTTTTCCGGTCTGGAATCCCGTTGGGATTCCAAACCAAAAAAATGCCCGAACTCCAGGAGGCCGAAGGCCTCGATGACAGGTGGCACGCCTGCCGTGAAGGAGGGTCGGTTCATGGGTAGCGGCCACGGTTCGCGAACGGCGCGTTGCGGCCATGAACCGAGCGATGGAGGGCGCCGCTCCGTCGGCGCCGTGGATTGGGTTGGGGCTGGAGTTCAACAGGTTCCGACGGAGCGGAACCCTCCAGAGCGGCTTCGGTTCATGGGTAGGCCGGACGAGGCGCAGATTGCTGGCTGCGGGCCCGGTCGCGGGGGCGAGGTTGCACCTGCCGTTCCGAATCAGGAGATCGACGCGGTTCCGAGGTCGGCGTCGGTGTCCTCCGGTTCCGGCAGAATCGACATGCCGACTAACTCGATCTGCCCGGACTCCGAAATCTTCATAATCCGGAACCTCACGAAATCGAACTCAACGACGGCGTCCACCTCCGTTCGCTCCGGCCCCAGATCGCGGCGGATGACTTGGTCCAGGGTCATCTCGGGGGGCGCCTCGAATCGGATGGAATAGAAGCCCTCCAGCTCGCCCACCGTATTTGTTCCACGGAAGGGGAACTCGATGACGGGCGAGACGCTGACCGGCTCATCCGTTCTCCTCCCGAACACCTTGTCCAGCAGAGGTTCCATGCCGGACCGCACGACGAGCATAACGTGGTCACCCAAATGGATCCGTGTGATCCCCTGCGGCGGAATGACCTTGTCTCCCCGCGCGATCATCGCGATCACCACGCCGCCCGGGAGCGCAAGATCCTTCACCAACCGCCCGGCGGCGCGCGAATCCTCCCGGATCACGTAGTCCATGATCTCGCCATCGACGTTTCGAAGGGAGCTGATCTCGAGCGTCACCGGGGGTTCGGGCTCCCGCGGACGTTCGAGTCCAAGCCAGCGCGCGGCCGAAGCGAGGGTGGTTCCCTGGAGGATCGCCGAGACCACGACGATGAAGAACACGACATCAAACAGAAGGGGAGCCTGCAGGGACACCTCCCGGGTGGCGAACATCAGGGGAAAGGTGGCCAGGGTAATCGGCACCGCGCCCTTCAATCCGACCCAGGAGATGAAGGTGAGTTCCCGCCAATTGAATCGGAAGGGAAACACCGAGATCAGAACCGCCAGGGGCCGGGCGATCAGGATCAGCACCGCAGCGACAAGAACCGCCTTCCCGCCGGCCTCCCATAGCCGGCTGGGGAAACACAAAAGACCCAGGGTGACGAACATCAGGATCTGCGCCAGCCAGGCAATCGCGTCGTGAAACCTTCGAATACCCTGCTGAAAGGTAAGGCGCCGATTCCCGACGACGACTCCGGCCAGATAAACCGCCAGGAACCCGCTGCCACCCAGTTGCACGGCCAGGCCATACGTGAGAAGGCAGCAGGCGCTCACCAACACCGGGTAGAGTCCCGTCGCGCCCAGCTCGATGCGATTGGCCATCCACACCGTGCCGCGGCCGCCTGCGTACCCGATCACCGCGCCGACCGCCATCTGCAGCGCGAACAACTTCAGCAGCCCGGGTCCGAAGCTGACATTGCCCAGGAGCAGTTCAATGCATCCAATGGTCAGGAAGATCGCCGCTGGATCGTTTGAGGCGCTTTCGACTTCGAGCACGGATGAAATCCGCTTGGGCAACCCCACGCCGCCGGTGCGGAGCACCGAGAACACCGCCGATGCATCGGTCGAGCTCACGATGCTTCCCAGGAGCAGGCCCTCGAGCAGTGATATGCCCAGGATCCAGT
>JBBQIU010000216.1:0-5865 GCA_038325245.1 Verrucomicrobiota bacterium | reverse complement strand
GGTGAGTTGGCCGAAGGCGTTGTATTCGTAGTCCTCCACGACGTTCGGAATGCGACCGATCGTGTTCGTGCGATTGCCCCGTTCGTCGTAGGCGTGGCGGATTTCAATGCCGCGTCCATCGACCTGGCGGGTCAGGAAGTTCAGTCCGGCGCCGCAGCATCCGCCGAGGCCGGTGGCGTACTCGTAGAACTCCTCGATGACTTGCGGTTCGCCGGGAGGGACATGGGTGCCGGGAAGTTGGCGTCGGATGCGCAGATTGCCCCGGCGTTCGGGCTCGGTGGCGGGATCGAGATCCGATTCGTAAACCGACTCGATCCGGTTGCCATTGGGCAGGGTGAACACGGTCACGAGACTGTCGGCGTTGTATCCATAGGTCGTGTCGAACCATGCGGGGTCAGTAGGGCGAAGGCGGTTGAGGGGTCGATTGGCCTCGTCGGTCGTGGGCTGGAAAGGATCGGCCCGGCCGGTGAACCGGCGCTCGATCACGAGCCGGTTCGCGACGTCGAAGTAGGACTCGGAGACATTCCCGACGCGGTCATTGACGATCGTTTTGATGACGGCGTCCCGGTTGGCGGGGGAAGGGGCGAGGCCGACGTAGGTGAAGTCGGTCACCTCGTTGGTGTACCCCCATGACTGGCGGATCACGCGGTCGAAGAGGAGATCGGCGGGGTCGGTGACGGCGGCGTAGGTATTGTGGAGGTAGGTCTGACCCTTGGGGTCCGTGATGGTGAGCAGGTTGTGGTTCAGCCGGTAGTCGGGGAAACCGCGGGTGTAGGTGTAGGTGGTGGTCTTGCCGTCGGGAAATAGGTTGCCGGACACGCCGACGGTGACACGCGGTCTGGTGACGGATTTAAGGTCACCGTAGGAGCCGCCGGGTTCGTTCTCACCGTAGTAGGCGTACCGGACCTGGCGCCCGGCGAAGTCGGTGACGGATTCGATGAAACCGCCCGGATTGTAGGCGATGCGGATGGAGCGGTTGAGTGTGTCGACCACGTTGGTCAGGCGACCGTCGCCGCCGTACTGGAATTGGAGGGTGTTGCCGTTTCGATCGGTGAGCCGGCGGATTCGTCCGTCCCACGGATTGCCGATCAGGGGATGGAAGTTCCACTTTCCTTGATTGGCGAACCGGACGGTTAGTGAGCCATCACCCTCGGGCTCGATGCGGCGGAAGAACTCGGCTCGTGAAAAGCTGCCATCCGGTTGGAGGCGGTAGAGGTCACGGCGTCCGGTGCCATCCCGGAGGACGATGTCGGCGCCCTGGGCATAGAGGCCGATATTGTAGGAATAGTCCCAGTTGTGACCCGTCGCGGTATAGCTCCCGGTGCGGGACCGGTAGGAGCGCGTCCAGACGAAGTCGGTGCCGCGGCCCCGAATCCTTAGATCTTCGACCTCCAATTGTTCTTCACCCGAAAACAGGCTGATCGGCTTGCCGGACGTCCCGGGTTCGTCGCAATCGTCGCCTTCGTCGCCCTCCTCACCGGGCCCGCCGTCGTCGCCCGGCCCGCCGTCGTCGCCCGGTCCACCGTCGTCGCCCGGTCCACCGTCGCCGGGGCCGCCATCGCCCTCCCCATCCGGTTCCCCGGGCGGCGAATCGTCGGTGGGACCGGGGGGCTGGTCCTCATCGTCGGGACCTGGACCTGGACCTGGACCTGAGTCGGAGCCCGGTCCGGTGGGGGGAGGCGAGCCGGGGCCTGAACCTGGACCCGAGCCGGGGCCGGATTCGGAGTCGGAGCCACCTTTGGTGATGGGTCCGCCGCTTCCCTCGGTGCCTTCGCGGGTGCCATGCCAGCCGGGCGCGAGAATTCCGACGCCGGGATCGGTGCAGACGAGGCGGCCATCGGCGGTGACCGTGGCGGAGCCGACGATCTCGAAACGGCCGGTGTCATGGTTGAAGCTCCAAAGGGCGCTCTCGCCCCCGGGCGGGAGGGGCAACCGGGTGACGGAGTCGGGCAGGTTGGGGAAGCAGGCTGGGACGGGTTCGGCGAAATTCTGGCCACCGTCGGTTTGGATGGTGACGACGTCCTGGATGTCCAGGGCCAGCGGGAGGGGTTCGGGAAGGCGGTCGGGAGCGACGGGGGCGATGCCGACACGCCCGCCACGCGCGCCGCTTTCGCTGAACAGGGAGTTGGGCGGGACGTGGATGCTGACGCCGTCAAACTGAGGGTGGGCGGCTATGAAATCGGCGGTGAAGGTGAGGGTGGTGACGCCGTTGGGGTTGACGGGTTTGAGGGTGTCGCGAGGGATGAGAGGAAGGTAGATGGTTGGGAGCAGGACTTCCTCGCCGGCGCGACCCTCCCATTTCTTGCCGACGTTCGGGTAGTACGCGAGGTCGGGATAGCGGAGGCCGCGGGCGGGATCGAGCACGGTCCGGCCGTCGATGTGCACGAAGAAGGGGCCCGCGGGCACGGGTTCGAGGCGGAAGTTGCCGAGCGAATCCGTGACGGTCCGCAGCGTTTCCTCCTGGCCATCGACGGTCAGCGTGACGCCGCCGAGGGGGACATTGACGAATTCATTGGGGCGCCCGGGGACGTCTTGAAGTTCGGAGGCGAAGATCCGGCCGTAGACGGCGGTGGCGGGCAGCGGGGTCAGACTGATGGTGTCGAAGTCAATGAAGCCGGTGCCGCCGTAGGCGCCGTCCTGATCGGCATCGATGTTCCTGCCACGCTCGTCGCGGAGGGTGTCGCCGAGGACGGTGACGCGGATGCGGGCGCTGCCGGGAAGGGGTTCGAGGTAGAAAAGGGTGATGGCGCGGCGGTCATTGGCGAGTTCGAGGCGGTTGAGGATCCTGCGTCCGCCGTAGGAGGCGAAGATCTGGTTGGCGTTGGCGACGGTGTTGGCCTCGAGCGGGGCGGAGAATCGGACCACGGTTTCGCGGTTTACGGCGACGTCGCTGTCGCCGTGGGCTGGCGAGCTTGTGAAGGTGGTGGCCGGCGGTGCGGCGGGCGCAAAGGCGGTGAAGAAGACCGAGGTGGACTTGGTCACCGCTCCGGTGTCGTCGGTGGCTCGGGCGTACAGTTCGATGGTTCCGGCGGTCGGATGGGACCAGTTGACGGAGTAGGGCGGGGTGGTGTCCTCGCCCAGAGATTGGCCACCGGCGAAGAATTCGATCCGTTGAATGGAGCCGTCCGGGTCCGAGGCAGCGGCTTGCAGGGTCAGGTTGACGGGAATCGGGGCGATGGCGCCGGCGAGGGGTTGGGTGAGCCGAACCTGGGGGAGTTGATTGCGGCCTGCGGCGGCATCGGCGCGCAAGCGGTAGAAGCTGACGGTGTCGGCGACGTTCAGGGTGACGAAGAACTGGTTTCCCTCGCGCTGAGGCGTGCCGTTCAGAGTGCGCCAGGTCGGGCGCCCCGCGAGACTGGCGGTTTGCTCGAGGGCCCAGGCCGTGGAATCCGCGGCCCAGGTCAGCCGGATCGAGAGGGCGCCGGTCCGGGTCACGGAAAGGCTTGGCGCGGTGCCCTGGGCGAACCCGGCTGGGACGAGGCCCAGTGTCGCGGCCAGTGCGAGCGGCGACAGGGCGGAGAGCCGTCGCAGAAAGGGAATGAATATCATGGGTTGATTCGTCGGCGTTGCGGGCCGCAAGGACAACAAGGGGGGAGGGATTAACCGTCGAGGAAGAGGGTAGCCAGAGGGTTCTCCAAGAAATTGAGGGGGGAATAAATTGCCTGCCGACACAGTACTTACGTTGATTGCGCAACGCACGGAGCGAACAGGGGTGGGCTTGAGCGTGGATCTGGCGACAGAGGTCGGGGCATGGGTAGGCTGGCCGCGTGAAATTCGAACTCAGCGCGCCGTACGCGCCGGCGGGGGATCAACCGCAGGCGATTGAGGGCCTGACCCGGGGAATGATGGCGGGGAAACCCCACCAGGTCCTGCTGGGCGTCACGGGATCGGGAAAGACATTCTCGATCGCCAACGTGATCCATGCGGTGCAGCGGCCGGCACTGGTGATCTCGCACAACAAGACGCTGGCGGCGCAATTGTACTCGGAGTTCAAGTCGTTCTTCCCCCGGAATGCGGTGGAGTATTTCGTGAGCTATTTCGATTACTACCAGCCGGAGGCCTACATTCCGCGGACGGACACGTTCATCGAGAAGGACTCGAACGTGAACGAGCAGATCGAGAGGCTCCGGCTCTCGACCATGAGTTCGCTGCTGTCGAGGCGGGACGTGATCGTGGTGGCGAGCGTCTCGTGCATTTACGGCATCGGGAGCAAGGAGGACTACCAGGCGCTGATGGTGCCGATCCATGTGGGGATGGAGTTGAACCGGCAGACCCTGTTGAGCCGTCTCGTGGACATGCAGTACAACCGGAACGACATCGCCTTCGAGCGGGGACAGTTTCGGGTGCGCGGGGACACCGTGGAACTGCACCCGGCGAACGCGGAGGAGGCCGTACGGATCGAGTTCTTTGGCGATGCCATTGATCGGATCACGCGATTTGATCCATTGACGGGGTCGGCGGTGGAGGCGATGCAGGCATTCACGATCTTTCCGGGGAAGCAGTTTGTGACGCCGCAGGAGAAGCTGAAGGGGTCATTGCTTACGATCCGTGAGGAACTGGGGGAGCGGATCGCGTGGTTTGAGAAGCAGGGGAAGCTTCTGGAGGCGCAGCGAATCAAGATGCGGACGGAGTACGATCTGGAGCAATTGGAGGAGCTGGGTTTCTGTTCGGGGATCGAGAATTATTCGCGTCATATATCGGCTCGGCCGAAGGGATCGCGACCGTACTGCATCATCGATTTCTTCCCGCCCGACTACATGCTGGTGATCGACGAGTCGCATGCGACCGTCCCGCAGATCGGGGGGATGTACGCGGGGGATATGGCACGCAAGACGGTGCTGGTAGAGCACGGGTTTCGGCTGCCGAGCGCGTTGGACAATCGTCCGCTGGCGTTCACGGAATTCCGGGCGATGCAGCCCCAGACGATCTACGTCAGTGCAACGCCAAGCGGGCAGGAGATGGGGTGGTCGGAGGGGCAGGTGGTGGAGCAGATTGTGCGGCCGACGGGGCTCATCGACCCGGAAGTCATTGTGAAGCCGTTGGGCGGGCAGATTGATGACCTGATCGAGGAGGCGCGGCGGTGCATTGATCTGAAGGAGCGGGTGTTGGTGACGACCCTGACGAAGCGGACGGCGGAGGAATTAACGGACTATCTGCGGGAGATCGGGATCAACGTGCGTTACTTGCACAGCGAGATCGATGCGATCGAGCGGGTGGAGATTCTTCGATCTCTGCGGAAGGGAGAGTTTGACGTGCTGGTGGGGATCAACCTCTTGCGGGAGGGGTTGGATCTGCCGGAGGTGTCGCTGGTGGCGATTCTGGACGCCGACAAGGAGGGGTATTTGCGGAGCACGACGAGTTTAATTCAGACGGCGGGTCGGGCGGCTCGGCACCTGAATGGCCGGGTGATCCTGTATGCGGACGTGCGGACGGCGAGCATCCAGAGGTTTCTGGCGGTATCGGATTATCGGCGTGAGCGGCAGTTGGCGTACAACCGCGAGCACGGCATCACGCCGCGGAGCGTGAGCCGGGCGGTGGAGGAGGGGTTGGCGCCGGGACAGGCGGAGAACTCGAAGGCGATCAGCGTGATTCGGGATGCCGGCGGGAACTTTGATGTCACGGAGACGGTGCGGGAACTGGAAGGGGAGATGCTGGAGGCGGCGAATGCGCTTCAGTTTGAGAAAGCGGCCCTATTGCGGGATCAAATCCAGGAATTGAGACGTTCCACGGGTGGCGAAGGGTCGACGGAGGCCGGGAAACGTGGACCTTCGGGCGGGGGGGAGGCGCGGGGACGGCGGAAGGGAGGGGGGGGAAGTGGGCGGGGCGGGGGTGGGAAACGGATTGCAAATAGGTGAAGAGCGCGGC
>JBBQIU010000215.1:0-5866 GCA_038325245.1 Verrucomicrobiota bacterium | reverse complement strand
CTGGAGATGACGGGAAACGTTCGCCTGAGTAGCGCCGGTGGCGGCGACGAGATCGGAGACGTTGCGCTCACGGTGCTCGAGGGCGATGAGGAGTTTGAGGCGCATGGGTTCGCCGAGGACACGGAAGCGTGCAGCGATGAGGTCCAGGGCAGCGTCGGAAAGCTTCTTTCGGTTCATTGGACAGGACCTGGAAAAGTTGATTGACACAAACTGTATGAGTGAATACTCATACATAAGTTGCGCGCACCTTGGAACAGGCATGCCGGATTGGCAATCCTGAAATCGACTTGCTGGGGATGGGACGACGATCATGAAAATGGAGAATGCGATTCGAATCCTGGCCGGAACCATGGTGCTGGCGAGCCTCGCGCTCGGGCACTGGGTGGATGAGCGATGGCTGTTCCTGGGGGCCTTCGTCGGGGTGAATCTGATCCAGTCGGCCCTGACCGGTTTCTGCCCGGCCGGAATTATTCTCAGGAAGTTCGGCGTGGGAAAGGATGGGGCGTCGTGCTGCGGGTGATTCACCGGCGCCTCATGGCACTCGGGTTGTTGGGTGCCTTGGGGTTGGCTTTGGCGGGTTGTCACCGCGGGCCGGATCCCGGGGAGTTGGCGGACATGCCGACGTTGACCGTCGGTACAGCGATCGTCGCCACGGGAATGCATCGGGCCACGGAAGAGGTGGTGGGGACGGTCCGGTCGCGCATTCGGGCGGCGATCGAGGCGAAGGTGAGCGGTCGGATTGAAAAGATGCAGGCGGTGCCGGGGCAGGTCGTGGAGGCGGGGGATCTGCTCGTGGAACTCGACGTGCGGGAGATCCGGGCGAAGGTGGAGCAGGCGCGGGCGATCCTTCAGCAGTCGGAGCAGGAGTACGACCGCATCGCGGCCCTGTTCAAACAGGAGGCCATGACGCGGGCGGAGTTCGAATCTGTGGAGGCGCGACGGCGAGTGGCGCGGGCGGCGGTCGTGGAAGCAGAGACCGTTGCGGAGTATTCGCGCATCACGGCGCCGTTCCGTGGAGTGGTGACACGCAAACTCGCCGACGCGGGCGACCTTGCCGTGCCCGGGCGGACCCTCTTGGAACTGGAGGATCCCCAGGCACTGCGCTTCGAGGCGGATGTTCCCTCGACGCTCGTGGAGTGGGTCCGTCTCGGCCAGGAGTTGAGCGTGGAGTTGGTGTCCCGGGCGGAACCGGTGACCGCGAAGGTGGTGGAAATCGAGCCCTCTGCGGACCCCGTGAGCCGCACCTTCCGAATCCGGCTGGACCTTCCCGAGGGAACCGATGCGCGCACCGGGTGGTTTGGGAGGTTGCGGTTGCCCCTAGAGGAAACGCCCGTGACGACGGTGCCGACGAACGCCGTGACCGTTCGTGGACAGATGGAATACGTCTGGGTGGCCGTCGATGGACGGGCCCGCCTTCGGATCGTCAAGACGGGCAAACGATTGGCGTCCGCCTTCACGATCCTGTCCGGATTAGCCACGGGGGAAAGGGTGGTCGTCGAGGGGGCAGAAGAGCTGAGGGACGGTCAGGCGGTTGTGACCCGATGAAATCCGAACCTGAAACGGGATCCGGATCGGCATCCGAGCAGGCGAATTGCGGTGGCGCCGGGGAAACGGCGGCTCCGGCGGGTGGGAGGGCAGGTGGTCCGCACGGACTCGCGGGTCGGATCGCTGCGGCCTTCATTCATTCGAAGCTGACGCCGCTGGTGGTGGTGACGTCCGTGTTGCTGGGCCTGCTGGCGGTGGTCATGTTGCCACGGGAGGAGGAGCCGCAGATCAAGGTTCCGATGGTGGACGTCCTGGTCTCGATGCCGGGATTCTCGGCACGGGAAGTCGAGGAGCGGGCCACCCGGCCCATGGAGAAGCTTCTCTGGGAGATACCCGGGGTGGAGTACGTCTATTCCACGTCGCGGGATGGAGATTCGATGGTGATTGTTCGCTTCCGGGTGGGGGAGGACATGGAGGAGAGCCTGGTGAAGTTGAATCAGAAGATGGCTTCCAACTTCGATCGGATTCCCCATGGCGTGACGACGCCCTTGATCAAGCCGAAGTCGATCGACGACGTCCCCATCCTGGCTCTGACCTTTCATAGCGCCCGCTACGATCCCATGACGCTGAGGCGTTTGGTGGCGCAGGTGGACGATTCTGTGAAGCAGGTAGCGCAGGTCGCCGAGACCCAGGTCCTGGGTGGGGCACGCCGCCAGCTTCGTGTGTTGTTGGATCCGGTGCAATTGGCGGCGCGCAATCTGAGCCCCCTCGGACTCGTACCAATGCTGCAACAGGCAAACCGTCAGTTTCTGGCCGGTGGCCTGACCGTTGGGAATCGGGAGGTTTTGGTCGAGACGGGGGCGTTTCTTCGATCCGCCGAGGATGTCGGGGCGGTCGTCGTCGGCGTCCATGCCGGTCGTCCCGTGTATTTGCGAGAGGTGGCGGAGATTGTGGATGGGGCGGCGGAGGCGAAGGACTACGTTTTCTTTGGGATTGGCGCCGGCCATCGGCCGACGGCGGCGGACGGCGAGCATTCTTCCTCCGGACCGGTGACCTCGGGGGCGCCGATGCGTGTCGGAGACGAGGAGCCGGCGGTGACGCTGACGATCTCGAAGCGGCCCGGGGCGAACGCGGTCTCGGTTGCGCGCGACGTCCTGAAGAAAGTGGAGCTGCTGCGCGGGGTGGTCATCCCGGCGGATGTGACGGTCTCGATCACGCGGCACTACGGCGAGACGGCCGCGGAGAAGTCGAACGAACTGCTCCTGCACATGGGAATCGCGGTCTTCAGTGTGGCCATCCTGATCTGGTTGACGCTGGGCTGGCGTGAATCGGGGATCGTGGCGGTGGCGATTCCCGCGACGCTGGCCCTGACGCTGCTGATCTTCTACCTGTATGGATTTACTCTCAACCGGATCACCCTCTTCGCGCTGATTTTCAGCATCGGAATCCTGGTCGACGACGCGATCGTCGTGGTGGAGAACATTGTGCGGCATTTCCATCTGACCGGGAACGAGGGGCGGGGTTGGACGGAAATCGCTGTGGAGGCCGTGAGCGAAGTGGGGAATCCGACGATTCTGGCGACGTTCGCCGTGATTTCCGCGGTCGTTCCGATGGCGATGGTGGGTGGGCTGATGGGGCCTTACATGAGGCCGATTCCGATCGGGGCAAGCGCGGCAATGTTCTGGTCGCTCCTCATCGCGTTCATCGTGACTCCGTGGGCCTCGGTCCGGATGCTTCGCTGGCTCGGTGGTGAGAAGCGCCTCAAGTCCCTGGCGGCCGCTCATGCCCACCCGGAGCCGCACCCGGTGATGTCCGCCGATGGCCGGACCTGCACCATCGACACGGCACCGTACCAGTCGGATTTTTTCACGCGGCTGTACTGCCGGATCATGGTTCCCATGGTGGAGAAGGCGCGGTGGCGTTGGGTGTTTCTGGGGATCAACGGCCTCCTGTTGCTGGGTGCGATGGCGACCGTGGCGGTCGGATGGGTGAAGGTCAAAATGCTTCCCTTCGACAACAAGTCTGAGTTCCAGGTCATCCTGAACATGCCGGAAGGCAGCGCCCTGGAACGAACGGCCCAGGCGGCGCGGGAGATCGCCGCGGCGGTGCGGTTGGAACCGGAAGTGACCGACTATCAGGTCTACGCAGGGATCGCGGCGCCCTTCAATTTCAACGGACTGGTTCGACACTACTTCCTCCGGAGGGGAGCGAACGTGGCGGACATCCAGGTGAACCTCCTGCCAAAACACGCGCGCAAGGCCCAAAGCCACGACATCGCCAAGCGGGTGCGACCGGCCGTTGCCGCGATTGCGGAGAAGTACGGGGCGCGTGTCGCAGTGGCAGAAGTTCCTCCGGGCCCGCCGGTATTGCAGACGCTTGTGGCGGAAGTTTATGGCCCCACCGAGGCGTCACGCCTGGCGCTCGCCACCGAAGTGCGACGTGTCTTTCGGGAAACCGAGGGAGTCGTCGACGTGGACTGGTACGTCGAGGAGGAACGCTTCAAGACCCGGTTCGTGATCGACAAGGAGAAAGCCGCGTTGAGCGGCATCAGCGCCGAGACCATTTCCAGGACGCTGCGCATTGCCGTCGAGGGGTTGTCGATCGATCTGCTGCACATTCCGGAGGAGAAGGAGGATGTGAATCTTGTGCTGGAAGTGCCGCGATCCCTGCGCTCGCGGCCGGAGGAACTGCTCTCGATGAGGCTGCGTTCCGGGGATGCCAATGCTCTTCCGGAGCCGGGGGGCGGTCTTTCGCCGCTGGTGCCGCTTCGCGAGATCGTGCGGATTGAGGAGGCCGCCGTGGAAAGGAGCCTTCACCGGAAGAACCTGATGCCCGTGACCTACGTGATCGGCGATGTCGCGGGGGCGATCGAAAGCCCCGTGTACGCGATACTGAAGATGAATGAGAAGCTCAGGGAGCTCCCTGCATCGAGGTTCAACGGCGAGGACGCTGGATTGCGCATTCTCAACGCGGGGATGCCCTTTTCGGATGCGCAGCCGGCGCTGAAGTGGGACGGGGAATGGCATATCACGATTGAGGTGTTTCGGGATCTTGGACTCGCGTTCGGAGCGGTGCTGATCCTGATTTACGTGCTGATGGTGGGTTGGTTTCGATCGTTCATGACACCCCTGGTGGTGATGGTGGCAATCCCATTCTCGCTCGTCGGGATTCTGCCGGCGCACGGGGCGCTCGGCGCCTTCTTCACCGCCACATCGATGATCGGATTCATGGCGGGGGCGGGGATCGTCGTTCGGAATTCGATCATCCTGGTGGACTTCATCGAGCAACGAATCCGGGAGGGAATGCCGCTGGCGCAGGCGGTGGTGGACGCAGGGGCCGTTCGATTCCGACCGATGCTCCTGACGGCAATGGCGGTGGTTGTGGGGGCGACGGTGATTCTCTTCGATCCCATCTTCCAGGGCCTGGCGATCTCACTGATGGCCGGGGAGATTGCCTCGTTGCTGATCAGTCGAATGGCCGTGCCGGTCTTCTACTACATGGCCTCCGCACGGTCCGGGCGTTCGAGCTGACACGGCTTTCGGGTCGCGGTGGCATGGAACTCCAAGCCCTATTCGTTGGAGCGCTGCCGTTCCGACGGCCGGGATGGATCCTGGCCGAGCTTTTCCTTGAGCACTCGATTGGCGCGACGAGCGATCATGTAGACGGCTGTGCCAAGGGCGAGAAGCCCCACGCCGTACAAGGCCCATTCGAACGGGGACCGGCTCCGTCCTGAAAGGGCCAGATTCCCCAGGGAACCCAGGTAAACAATCAGGAAGCAGCCTGGAATCATGCTGAACGCGGTCGCCCAGTAATAGTCGCGGAACCGGATGCGCGTGAGTCCGTACAGGTAGTTGAGCAGGAAGAAGGGGGATCCAGGTGCCAGTCGGGAGAGCACCACGATCTTCCAACCTTCCTCGGATACCGCCTGTTCGATCGCCATCAGAAGCGGTCTTCGCGAGAGCCGGCGCAGGATCCAATCCCGGGCGACGTGCCGGCTGACGCCAAAGGCCGCGGACGCACCGAGTTGGGAGGCGATCCAAACATAGACAAATCCCCAGACGGGCCCGAAGAGGAACCCGCCGGCGAGTGTGAGAATCCCGCCCGGGATGCAAAGAACCGTCGTGGCGACGAAAAGGGCAATGAAGGCGACCGGAGCCCATGGGCCAAGGTCGGCGAGAAACTCGGCAACCTTGGACGTGGAAAACGCGGAGAGCAGGGCTGGAAAGGGCATCGGTTGGGTGCGTTCCCGGTGGAATGGATCGAGCGCCCCTGATCCTTCCCGGGGTTGGCGGGCGGCGAGCAAGCTGATTTGCGGTCTGTTCGCTTGTTCCCGGGGATTGAATCCTCCAAATTCCGCGGGTCAGAAGTCACCATTCGCTCA
>JBBQIU010000214.1:0-5868 GCA_038325245.1 Verrucomicrobiota bacterium | reverse complement strand
ATCGCCGGCGCCGAAACCCCCGACATCGGCGTCGGCGCCGGTTCGGCCACACCTTCGGTCGTCGTCGCATCAAACTGAACGAACGACAACAGCGTGAGGATCAGAAAATCGCAGATGACGAGTAGAACCGAGCGATTCATGAGTCCATGTTCTCCGAGGATTCCAGGATGAGCTGCTGCCGGTACGGCCGCACATGCATCACCTTGAGGATGAAGCAGAACAGGATTCCGAACAGGGTCGATGAATACGAAGCCATCAGGCTCACATCACCAAATCCCGTCAGGCGCAACACGAGCGCCAGCACGCTCCCCGCGATCCCCAGGTAGAGAGGCGCATCGAACATGCTCTCCTCGTTGTCCAGGAGCCTCAGTTTCACGCCGTCTGCCACTCCCTGCCCGCGGATGTACCGCAGCCGACTGAGACCGATCATGTAAATGGCAAGTTGCGTCACGAAGAACAACACCAACATGCCGATGACTTTTTCATTCATGAGAGTATTCGCCGCCGGGGGCAGTTCGATGCGCACCCGTGCCTTCAGCACTGGGAGGCTCGTGGCCGCGAGCCCCGCCGCAGCCCCGGATTTAAGCCCGAGAAATCGTTCGCTGGCCAGAAACACCCCCAATACCACCGTGACCGACACCACCGTGACGGAAAGCAGGTCCGGCCTCGGCTGAAACCGCCGGTTCACATCCGCCAGGAAAATCCTCCGCGCCCACCACGACCCCAGAATCAGCAGAAAGAAGCCGTCCAACCAAAGCAGATACCGGACGGTCAGGGCAAGGACGGGAGCCCGCTGCGTTGACGCGACCACCCACCGGGAAAAATCATCCAATCCCAGCATTCGAACCAACCGCCCCCTCCATCGTCCTTCATGGATACGATCGCCCTCACGCAACAGCACCGCCACCGCCCCCGCACCCTGTTTCATCGCCCGTTCCAAATCCTTCAATCCCGCCTCCCCGTGCTTCCCCAGATACTCCCCAACCCCCCGAGCCCCGTCGCTCGTCATCACCAGGCTGTAGAGCGTCGTCCAGCGCCCCTCGTCCCCGGCCGACGCCACGACAAGCCGGTTCAGGCTCGCCCCGTCTTCGCACCGATCCAACAACGTTGCCAATTGCTCCCAATCGAAGAATCGCGCCGCCGCCAATAAATCCAGTACCAGGGATTCCAGGGCCGCCGTGCCACGCCCCTGCGTCGCCGCCATCGCGCTCCGTTCCATGTCCAACGCGACGCCCGCCTTCCCCCGCTGCTGATCCACCATCGCCGCCGCAAGCAGAAGTCCAGCATCCAATGGCTGCCCCGAGGCCGACGAAACGGGCGGAAGTATCTCCGTTTGCTCAAGCTTCCGCGCCGCCAGCAAGGCCATCACCGCCGGCTCCGTGCTGCCCTGCATATGTTCCAACAAGGCCTGCCGTGCCTCCAATGGCAGCACCCACCGCAGCACGCGCACGCCCACCTCGTAATCTCCCCGTTCCATCGATGGCACCGCCTCCACGACCTCCCCGCAACACGCGTCCAGCCACGCGTTCGTCGCACCCCAACGCACCGACCCCGGGTCCCGGACCAGAAACGCCGCCACCCGATCCACGTCCACATTCGCACCGTCCCGCCCCTCTCCCTCCTCCTCCCGTAAAGCCCTGTACAACACCATCGCCGGTCCGGGCCGGTTCTCCCTCAAGAAATCGTTCGCCCGACTCACCCGCGTCGCCGTCCCCTCGCCCGCCACACGAAGCACTTCCCAGTCCGTCGCCCGGTAATGCGCGGGCACGAACAATCCCGCGAGCAGCAGCAGCAAGCCGCCCGCGATACACATCAAAGCAATCTTTCCTTCCCTCGACATGAGACCCGTCCTTACGAAGACGCAGGACGTGCGAGACCCTATTCATCCAGGCCGACGTCTGGCGAGAAAACAGACGCAAAACTCCTCCAGCGCCAGGACGCGCCCTTCGCGAATCAGAGGTCCAGAACCTGAAGGTGTTTGGCGAAAACCAGGTTCCTTCTCTGCGCTCTCTGCGTTCCCTGTGGCCTAAGTCCAAACGGGCAGGCCTCCAGGACCACGTCCTCATGGCCCGCTCCGCACCCTCACCCCCTTTCCCAGGGTCCGCGGCTTCAATGTCCGACCCGCGGCTTCCCGGCGCCGGACCTCCAGACGCGCCGTGATCCCCATCAGGATCAGCCAGAGCATCAGGTTGCGAGGCTGCACCAACACCCGCTCCAACGTGCTCTGCCCGTAGTTCAGAAGGCATCCCACCCCAATCCCAAGCGCCACAAGTCGTGGAAAGGAATGTCCGAAATGCAAAAAGCCCCGCACGTTCCACCACAATCCCATCACCACCATCACCAAATACGCGATCAATCCAGGCCATCCCGTCTCCCCAAGAAGCAGATAGTAGTGGCTCTCCACCACCGCATTCCCGCGGTCCGGATCCACGGTCATCCCACGGCCCCGGATCCACTCCGAATAGAACTCCGCGTAGGGATAGGGGGGATTCACCACCAGCGCATAGTTGTTCCATCCCACCCCCAACCCGTGGTCCCGCGCCATCTGCCGGCTCGCCGCGTTCATCACCTCCCGCAGCTCGCCACTCGCCACATTCCCTTCGTCGCGAAACCGCTCGATGATCGTGTCCAGCGTCATCGCCAGCCCCATCAATCCCACCACTGCGACCACCACGGTCGCGCCCATCCGCCGCACCGTCGTCCGCTCCACCAGGCTCGCCAAAATCACCGCCGCCGTGCCCACCGCAAAGGCCGCCAGCGCCGCCCGGGATAGGGTCGCCTGCACCACCGCCCCACAGGCCACAAATCCGAACAACGCCAGGTTCGCCCCACGGGACGCTGGGCCCAGCCCCACCGCGAGAAGGAGCATGCCCACCAACACCGAATACATCGCCAGCGGGTTCTGATGCTCGAAGGTCCCCCGCACCTGGTGCATCCCGTCCAGATACTTCAGCTTGATCACCACGAAGAGCTGCCATGCCATCGTGAAGATCATGACCCGCACGAAATTCCATATGTCCTCGTCCGTTCGCAGGACCTGGAATGCCGCGAGGAAAATCACCGACGCAAAGACCATCTTGTGCGCCGCCATCCATGTCAGCGAGGGCTGCGGCGCATTCACAATCGAAAGTAGGGAAATTCCACAGTAGGCGAGATACAACCCTAGTCCGGGAGGCGCCTTCCGAAAGGACCTGCCGTCCTCAAGCCACTTCGCCACGATCAACGCGATCGCCAGGGCGTGGTTGAATTAGAAATGGAATCCCTTCGTATGACCGCGATACGTCTCCACCGACATCAGCGTCAGCCCCCAGTTCCCAGGACCCAGCAGCCCGTTGATCGTCATGAAACACATCACCGCAAACACACACCGCTGCATCCTTTCACGCCCCTTCAGCGCCACTCCCAGCAACGGCGCCGCCACGCCGAACAAGGGCAGCACCACCAACAGCTTCATGAGGTCCACCGCGCTCAACCCGCCTCAACCTACCCAATCCCGGACAAGGGTGGCGAGACATCGCTCCGCTAGACAGGCTCTCAGGTTCCCAACCCATTGTTTGAAGTGCGCACCCACTTCGGTCTAGTCTCCCCAGGTCTTGAACGAGAAGTCCCTCAGTCCGTCGCCCCTCACTCCCCTTTCCGCGCCCGTAGCCATCCTCGGTGTCCCGTTCGACCCCGTCACCACCGACCAGACCGTCGCCGCCATCGTAGGCATGGTCGCCTCCCGCCGCCCCCACTACGCAGTGACTCCTAATGTGGATTTCGTGGTGCAGGCACTCGATGATATTGAACTAAGGAAAATCCTATTCGACGCCCACCTCGTCCTGTGTGATGGCATGCCTCTCGTCTGGGCATCGCGTTTCCTTGGCAATCCCCTCCCCGAGCGCGTCGCCGGCTCGGACCTCGTCCCCAGGCTGCTCGCCGAATCCGAAACGCGCGGCTGGCGCGTCTTCTTTTTCGGCGGCCGCCAGGAGAGCCTCGACAACGCCGCCGCGAGGACACTCGAGAAGTATCCCCGCCTCCGCCTCGTCGGCGCCTATTCCCCACCCTTGAGGCCCCTGACCAAGTTCGACGACACCGAAATCCTCGAGCGTATTCACCGCGTGAAGCCGGATCTCCTCTTTGTCGCCCTTGGCTGCCCGAAGCAGGAAAAGTGGATCAACATGCACTACCGCAACCTCGGGGTGCCGATCTGCATCGGCGTCGGCGCCTCCCTCTCTTTCATCGGTGGCACCCTTCGCCGCGCCCCGGTCTGGATGCAGCGCACCGGGACGGAATGGCTTTTCCGCCTTATCCAGGAACCTGGCCGGCTCGGCGGGCGCTACGCCAACGGGATCTGGGTCTTCAGCCGCGCCATCGTCAGGCAATGGTGGCTGTTGCGTTCCCGTCGCCGCCACACCCGGCCCAGCCCCGTGCCCCTCACTCCTCCAGCCCTGGGATCTCCGCCCGGCCCCGCTGCCCCCCTCCCTACAGGCCAAGCCCCCCCACACACCGTCCTCACCGCCCCTGAACGCCTCGACGCCGTCGCCGTCGCCACTCTCGCTGAATCCTGGGTGGCCGCCATGGACTCGTCCGATGTCGCCATCGATCTCGAGACCACGCGTTTCATCGACAGCACCGGGGTGGGACTGCTGATCCGGCTTCGCAAACGCGCGGACCTTCGGCAGACCCGCCTCATCCTCTGCCGAAGCAATCCGCCCGTCGAAAAGACGCTCCGGCTCATGCGCATCGAGGATTTCTTCGACCGCTCCGAAACCCTTGCGTCCCGTGAGACTTTTGCCGGTGTTAAACCTGCCGGCTCTTTCGCCGCCAAAACCTCCGCCGGAGCGAGACTTTCCCTGGTCTGGAACGGCGAAGTCACGGCGGTCACCCGCATGGAGATGGCCAACCATGCCGAGACACAAATCGCAGCCCTGCCGCCGGGCGCCGAAGTGGATATCGACCTCTCCCGCGTGACCTTTGCCGACAGCTCCGGATTGGGGTTCATGCTAAGCCTCAAGAAGAGGTCCTGGGGGCGGGAAGTCTCCCTCCGCTACCGGCATCCCAGTCCCGCCGTCCGGAATGTCATGCGCATCACCAGCCTGGAGGCGTACCTCCTGGAGGAAATGCTCCCGTGAAGATCGCGATCAGCACATCGGTCATCCAACGCGGGCGCACGGGAATCGCCCAATACGTCTTCGGCCTCGTCCGCGCCCTCCTCCCCTACGCGGATCGTCACCAGTTCCATCTGCTCGTCCTCGAGGAGGACCTTCCCCTGTTCGAGTTCGCCCGCGATTGGGCCCAACTCGTCCCTGTCCCCGAATCCCACCGGCCCGCGTTGCGCAACATCCTCTGGCACCAGCATCAACTCCCCGAGCTCGCCCGACGCGAGGCCTGGGATGTCCTCCACGTTCCCAGCTACCGCCGCCTGCTCTGGTCAAACCCCTGCCCCCTCGCCGCCACCATCCACGACCTCGCCCCCTTTCGCGTCTCAGGAAAATACGACCCCCTCCGGATGTTCTACGGGCGGGTCGTCGTCCGGCGTCTCGCCCAACGACAGGCTGCCGTCATCGCCATCAGTGAAAACACAGCCACCGACATCCGGACGTTCTTCGGCCTCGACGATGCCCGCCTTAGGGTCATCCATAATGGTCTCGACCACGACCGATTTCACCCCGGCGACCCCGCCGCAGCCGGCGCGTTCGTGGCGACACGCTTCGGCCTCGACCGCCCTTACCTTCTTTACGTTTCCCGGCTCGAACACCCGGCCAAGAACCACGTGAGGCTCATCGCGGCGTTCAACTCCTTTCGCAAGGCCACCGGCCTGCCCTGGCTCCTCGCCTTCGGCGGCACCGACTGGCGCGGCGCCCAGGCCATCCGTGCCGCCGCCGC
>JBBQIU010000213.1:0-5871 GCA_038325245.1 Verrucomicrobiota bacterium | reverse complement strand
AGGCCGGATCTTGTTGGATGGGTGGTCCATGCGTGGATGAGCTGTCCCTGGGCGCCGATGGGCGCTGGTTTTCTTGGGGGGGTGGCGATGATGGGGATGTTCGTGGGGGGATGGGCCACGCTGGCATGCACCGGATCCGGGGTGATCTCACTGGGACTATTGTGGGAGGTGATGCGTCGGGCCCGGGTCGCGAAGGCTCGTGAAAGCACGCATTGGGCCGGCCAGTTGGGGCGCCTTAGCCAAGTCCTCGGCCGAGCCGAGGAAGGTGTGGTTGTGCTGGATGGGTCCTCGATTGTCCGGTGGGTGAGTCCGTCGTTCTGCGGAATCTCAGGTCTGGCGCCCAGCGAAGTTTTGGGTAAGCCCTTCAGCCTGTTGGATCCGGCGACGAGTTCGGGGTCGGAATGCGCGCAGTTATGGAAGGTGGTGCGCGATGGAGGGACGTGGCGAGGCCAGTTCGTGAATCGGCGACCGAACGGATCGATCGATCTGGGAGGACAGATGGTGGTGGGGGTACGTGGTTCCGACGGGGTGATCGCCCACTATGTGGGGGTACGTCGGGACTCGGACCGATCGGGGCCTTCGCCTGAGGAATTGACCCGGGCGAATGGAGCACTGAAGAGCCGGTTACTGGAGGTGTCCGCGGAATTTGAGCGGTTCAAGCGGGAATTGGAGCGGTTGATGTTCGCGGTTGGGCACCAGTTGCGAGGTGCGCAGGTCGGGTCCTTCGAGATGAAGGCGGCCTTGTGTTTGGAGAATCCCGAGGTGTTTCCGCCGCAAGTCCGTCGTGATGTGCAGTGGATGATGCGGTCCGGGGCAAGGTTGATGCGTCTTCTCGAGAGTCTCGCGTGGCTGCACGAACTGAGTCGGCGACCCCTGAAACTG
Source organism: Verrucomicrobiota bacterium (assembly GCA_038325245.1). Classification (GTDB taxonomy): domain Bacteria; phylum Verrucomicrobiota; class Verrucomicrobiia; order Limisphaerales; family CAIMTB01; genus CAIMTB01. Next base: position 4,989 of record JBBQIU010000213.1, on the reverse strand, counting down.
GAGCGTGTGGATCTGAGCGCCCTGGCGGGAGATGTCCTGGGTGGTTTTCGGGAAGTGGATCCAGAACGTTCCATCCAGACGTTGGTAGAGGCGGACCTCCACGCGGTGGGTGACCCACGGATGCTTCGGGTGGTGCTGACCAATCTGTTGGGGAACGCGTGGAAACACGGCAAGGGCGCCGCGCACGAACAGATCGAGTTCGGGTCCGTCGTGGAGCCCGGAGGAATGCGTAGTTTCTTCGTGCGAGACAACGGAGTGGGTCTGGATGTTGCCGCGGTTTCCCGGGTGCTTCGAGGCGAGGATTTGTCGGGTTACCTGGACGCGTCCGACGAGCCCAGGCTGGGTTTGATGGTGGTACAGCGGGTTGTGGAACGTCACAAGGGGCGGGTTTGGGTGGAAGGGGGGCCCAATCGCGGGGCCATGTTCCGCTTTACGCTGGGGAGTAATGGATTGGTACCGGGTTGTGGGGAGGGGTAAACTCCAAGAATTGGACACGTATTGGGACCATGAAACGGGGGGAGTGCCCCTCACCCGGTTCCGCATGCGCGGAACCACCCTCTCCCACCTGCGCTTCGCTCCGGCGGGAGAGGGAGCCGGGAATGGTCGGTTCATGGGTAGGGCGAGGTTCAACCGTCGGGGCGGGATCGGTGTTTCGCTTCGGTGTGCGCTAAGAATTGCATGGTGGGGTATCGCGCTGGCGTTTCTGCTCCCCTTCCGGGCGCTTGCGGCGGGGGAGGGGGACGGTGGTGCTGGAGATGTGTTGCGGCCGGATCCTTATGCGTCGATGCACGCCGTGGAGATGCGGGCGGTGGTGGGGATTCAAAAGGTTGAGGGACTGGGGCGGGTCATGGAGTGGATCAGCCACCTTGGGCCTGGCAAACCCATGCTGGCATTGATCGCGGTCATCCTCTGCCTCGTGGACTTGCGGTTGGCGGCGCGGCTGGCGGTCGTGATCGTGCTGTGTCTTTGGCTGCGGGAGCTCCTGGCGATGATTTTGCAGTCGCCGCGGCCGTATTGGTTTGGCGGCGAGGTGCGGACGTTCCGCGTTCCGCCACTGACCCATCCAACGTACGGGCTGCCTTCGGGCCATGCCACGGCCGCGGCGGCATTCTGGTTCTTCCTGGCGGGTGAGGTGCGGCGTGTGTGGGCGTGGGGTGTCGCCGCGGCGATCGTCGTGGCGGTGTGTGTTTCGCGGGTCTACCTGGGGCTCCATTTCGTGAGCGACGTCGTGCTCGGACTTTCGTTGGGCGCGCTTTGGGTGGCGGTTTTTCGGGCGGTGGAGCCGTGGGCGATCCGGGCATGGGATGGCATGACGCGCTCGCAGCGTGTGGGGGTTGCGATGGGATTGGGAATGGGGCTGGTCGGGATTTCGGCGGCGTTGCGGGGGCTGGTGGTTGGGAACATCCCCGAGGGCGTCTGGCCGCCATACGGCGAGACGGCTCGAGCTTCGCTGGGCTTCGTCTGGTCGGGAGGAGCGCTGTGTGGGATGGCCCTGGCATGGGTGGTGCCGGTGCGGTGGACCGGGGCGGGCGATCCGTGGCGGCTTAGGCTGGCCAGGCTCGCGCTGGCGGCAGCTCCCGCGGCCGTCTACTTCTGGCGTCCTGAAGCGTGGAGGTTGAATGCCCTTCTTCCGGACGACGCCGAGCTGCTGAAATGGGTCGTCCGGTTCGGGGCCGGGACTTTCATGGGCTGGGCCTCCTTCCACCTGCTCCCACGGGCGTTTGCCTGGACCGGCTGCGGATTCAAGGACGCGGGTCGAGGAGGTACCAACTCATTCCCGGCGGGCGACGCTCGTTGAGCAGCCGATCGGCGAACGCCGGGCTCAACGTGGCCATCCACCGGAGCCACGCGGCGCGGATATCCTCGACGGACCGTTCGCGGGCGGCGACTTCGCGGATGGAATGGGTGGGTTCGAATCGTTCCCGAAGAACTCCTTTCAGTCCCGGAACGAATACGTCGTGCAATTCGACGACGATGGGAATGCTCGCCAGGGCAGGGACCTTCGTCGGGTCGAGCACGTCGAGTTCTCCGCCCTCGATGTCGACGATCAGGAGGTCGACGTCGTTTGGGACCAGCTCTTGTTTCAAGTCGGAGACGTTGCAATGGCCCTTGAGGATGAGGCGGTCGGCGACGCCATTTAGTTGCGCCATGGACTGGCAGGCGGCGCGGGCATGGGGACTGCTTTCGTAGGCGATGGCTCGAATGGCGGGGTTCAGCATCAGGCTTCCGACGGCGTAGTAGCCCTCGGCAGCGCCGATATCGATGATCCGGCGTCGGGCGGCTCGAATCCGATCGACGGTTTCGGTCTGGATTTCGAGTTCGTAGGTTCCCGCCACCTTGGGGAGCAGGGAGCTGCCGTGGGCGGTGTCGACGTAACGCATTCCATCCCACGGACCGCACCACACGCGGGTGGTCAGCCACTTCTTGAGCTGGGACTTCATGGGTGTTCGAGGGGGTTCATTCAGGGTTCACTCGAGGTTCGGAGCCTCTACATCGGCATGATGTCGGTTCAGTTCAAGCGGGAGCGCCAGGGGCGGAGCAGGCGGCGTTGCAAGATCAGTGCGGGTGAAAGGGCCCTGGCTTTGCGGAACTCGGGAACCGCTGCCGCGGCGCTGGCGAGGGATTCGAACGCCTGGGACACGTACTGGGGAACCCGGCTCTTGAGATGGTACAGGAAATGGATCGCCAGCAATCGGTCGTCGACCGTGATCGGGCGAAGGGTCGAACAGAAGATCTGGTCGGGTGCGAACACGGAGGGCCAGGCATTGCGAAGGAGCAGGGCCCATGCTGTTTGTTCGCCCATACCGGGGATCGCAAGCAGTTCGGGTTTCCCTAGGAACCATTCGAGGAAATCAAGGTCGAGCCTGGCCAGCGGGAACTGGAACAGGCCCGAATTGAGTCCGCTCATGATGCGGAAGCCGAACTTGAAGCGGATCTTCCATGGGGCGGCCGAGTATCCGTCATTGTCTTCCTCGCAAAAAATCGGCTGCTCGCTGTCCGGAAACAACGACGTAAGCCGGCGGAAGAAAAGGATGTCGCAGTCGCAGAACCGCAGGATGTCGACGCCCTCGAGACCGAGGGGGATGTCGAGAAGCTTGTTGGACAACGGGTGTTGGGACCGATAGCGGAGGCATGCGGGTCGGTTCGCCAACTTCTCGAGTACGGCCGGTTCCGTCTCGCGTCGGCGCACGATGCGGGTGCGGGGAAGGGCGGCCAGCAACTGGTCGATGTCGCGTTCCTCGAGGGAGCCGTCCTCGTGGACCACGAGGGAATCGTCGACGGCGCGGGTGAGGGAGCCGAGGCAGTGAATGGCGAGCGGCAAGTCTCTCTTGCACGTCAGGGAATGGATCACGCGTGGATGACCCGGAGGCGCGCCGACCGAATCAGGCACGGGCTTTTCTAACGGTGGGGATGGGTCGAGGCAAGGTGTTCCACTGGAGAGAGGACCGTGCTCTCCGGGTTTTAAGTGGTCTCCAGATCCTCACCCTGATCCAAATCTTAATCCTATTTGTTCTCTTCACGGCCCGTGCGGCTCGGTTGAGGGTGGCCGATTAAGATTATGAATAGGAAGGATTCGGCGCCTGGCGCTGATTTTAGGAACCTTCGTTGGTGAAGCGGATTGTGGGACTTTGGAAGGAGAGGCTGGTTTACTTCGATTCCATACTTGACGCAATGTACGCGTTTCCATTATGTCTAGTGGCGTTGGATAATAAAAACAGGAGTCTGCCGGTGAGTCCAGACCCGGATTGCGATGAGTACCGGGTCAGGGAGGTTGTCCGGCGGGTCCGCAAAGGAGGGGAGACGACGTGAACGCGTGCGAGCGAATTCCGGAGGGGATCCAGGTTACCATGGAGACGTTCGAGCGGATGATTGCCGCGGATGAGCGTCGGAGGTGTGAATTGGTGGAGGAGGTCTCGGTGTTGGCAAAGCGGCACGATGCGCTGGCCGTGGAGCAGGACCCGAGCTGGATGGTCGAGAGCTTCCTGGAGCCGCGTTTGAAGGAGCTTCGAACCGTGGTCAACCGCCTCCAATTGATCCGAGGGCGGCTGAAGAAGTTGCAGAGCGACTGGGGGTTCCACCCGGTTTCTTTTGCGTGCTACGAAGCTGGGGTTCCAGCATCGCCGATATTCTGCTTCACGGCGTAAGCGCGTTGAATTACGGGGCGGCGTTGACGGGTGCCTTTTTCAGTGCAAGGCAGACGAGCTGATCCTCGTTGCGGAGAAGGAGCCTACCGTTGGAGAGGACGGGGGCGGCCCAGCAGGGATAGCCGAGGGACGGGACCTGCCATCGCCCCAGTTCCTCGCAACCCTTGGGCGTGGGGCGGAACATGCCAAGGAGGCCGCCTTCCCCTAGGGCGATCAGTCGGCCATCCGCGTGGATCAGGGAGCCTCGACCGAAGACGGCAGGCTGGCGTGAGGAGTGGGGGGCCCAGCGTTCCTTGCGTTCCCACGCGATCGCGCCGGTGAGGAAATCGACGCAACGAAAGGCGGCATCGGGTTCGTTTCGGCCGGAGAAGCCGTAGAGGTGGCGTTGGACGAGGAGCGGTGTGCTCCAATGAGCTTCCATGGAGGTGTCGCGGCGGACCTCATCGACTCCCTGACCATCAGGCCTGACACGGAGGAGGACGGAACCGACGCGATAATAGGCGGCGCTGATGAGGATTAGGTCCTGATGGACGATGGGATTGGCGGCATTGACGGATTCGGCGACGCGCGCCTGGAACCAGAAGCTGAAGTTGACCTTGCCGTTGGTGGGATTGACGGAGACGAGGCCCTGTCGGAGGAGGCAGAGGATGTGGCGTTGTCCGTGGAAGGTGGCCGGGACAGGCGACGCGTAGCTGGCCTGCTTCTCGGCTCGCTGCCAATGAATGACCGGCTCACCTGGCCAGGCGAGCTTGGCGAGGCCCGCCCAATTTGCTTCGCCGACGCTCTCCCAAAGTGTTTTTCCGGTTTCCGGATCGAAGGCGGCGACGCCGCTGTTGGGCTGCCC
>JBBQIU010000212.1:0-5904 GCA_038325245.1 Verrucomicrobiota bacterium | reverse complement strand
TACTCCTCCAGACGCTCCTTCCGCCGATTCCTCCGCACCCTCTGAAAAACCAGGGGCAGTTCGGCCGCCTCGAACGGCTTCGTCAGATAATCCAACGCCCCGAGGCGCATGGCCTCCACCGCACCACTCACCCCTCCCTCCGCCGTCATCACCACCACCGACGTGTTGGGTGAAAAGGAGGCATCCTTCAAGAGGTCCGTTCCCAATCCGTCCGGAAGGTGGACATCCACGAGCGCCAGGTCGAACGTCATATGGCCCAGCGCCGCCCGGGCCGACCCAAGGTCCGCGACTGCCGTGACATCGGCCCCCGCCCGTTCCAGATAGGCCACGATCTGACGCCGGAGCAGCGCGTCGTCCTCCAACACCAGCACACTCAGGCCTTGAACTCCCATCTCGCCCATCGCCCCGTTCTCCCAAAATCCACCCCCGGAACGAAGCGGGAACTGCCTCCAACCCACGCCGACTCAAGGTAGAAGCCGGGCGCGATCCCACAACCACGTCCGGCATCACTCGGTGCCACCACTCTCAGACAGGCGCTCAGGGAACGCCCTGCCGCAGAATCTGCCCGCGGATCTCTCCAGGCCGGTTCGCATCAGTATGCACGTTGACGTAGGTCAACCCGCCCAGAACGGCCGACTTCTGTTCGGGTGTCAGAACAACCGACCCCGTAAACGCTCCCGACACGCCGAAGGCCCCCCTATGGAAGGGCGCCAAGTCGATCATCACCCCCGCCGACGTGCTCGTGTCCGCAGGCCCGTGAATGTGGGCCAGCGTCGCCGGCCCCGACAACCCTCCATAGTGAATGTCAAAAGAGAGCATATCTCCCTCCAGTTGCATCAGCGCCCGTCCCGTCCCCGAGGTCACCACGACGGGGACTTCGGCATCCCCGCTCAACGACGCCCCAAGCGGGACGGCCGTCACGCACGGCAGGATCTGTCCGCGAATCTCTCCGGGCCGGTTCAGGTCCGTGTGAACGTTCACGTAGGTCAACCCTGCCACGACGGCCACCCACTGGTCCGGAGTCAACGTCACCGTTCCCACGAATCGCCCGGACGTTCCCAAGGCTCCGTCGTGGAATGGCGCCAGATCCACCATCACTCCCGTGCTCACGCCGATCGCGGCCGGTCCATGGATATGCGCCAGGGTCGCCGGACCCGATAGACCCGAATAGGTGATCACAAAGCTGAGTTGATCGCCCATCAGCGAGAAATGCGCGCTGCCACGGCCTGCCGATACAACGGGGGGGGCCTCCTGAGCTCCGCTTAGCGTCGCCACCATCGCCACCGGAGCGATCTGCCCCCGGATCTCTCCAGGCCGGTTCATGTCGGTGTGCACGTTGACATAGGTCTTCCCGCTCAGAATCGCGGCCTTTTGCTCCATCGTGAGCACGACCGATCCCGCGAGCCGGCCGGAAACCCCGAAGCCCTGTCCATTGAACGGAGCGAGGTCGATCATGACGCCCGCCGCTGCGTCCGTTCCCGCCGGTCCATGGATATGCGCCAGCGTCGCCGGACCGCTGAGCCCGCTGTACTCAACGTCAAACGTCAACGTGTTCCCCTCCAATCGGAGCGTCCCGGATCCCGTCCCCTCCGTCACAATCGCCGTCGGCCGCTCGAATGCGCCGCCCAAGATGACCGTAAAGGGTACCGTTCCGCCCACCGCCGCGTCCGCGACACGGAAGAATCCCATGTCACCCCGTGTCGCCAGGCTGGCCGACAACGCACTGGTCATGTCCCCCGCCGCGCACCACGGGTCGTCCATCGCCGCCTTGGTCTGCACGAGATAGGGTCCACCCCCGGCCGTCCATTCGATCTCCACGTTGCCGCCGTTCCTCACCATCCGCGTAATGCGGGTCGCCTCGGGGGCGTTGACCGTTACCGACACCGCCGTCGAGGTCGTGGCCGCGCCCTTGTCGTCCGTGGCCCTGGCCGTGATCGTGTGGACGCCCAACGCCCAGTCGACCAGCAGGCTGTAAGGCGCCGCCGTGTCCTCGCCGAGCAATCGTTCCCCGTTAAAAAATTCGACCCTGGCCACGGTGCCGTCGGCGTCCGTTGCGCTGACTTCAATCGCCGACGTGGCTGGGGCGGTGAAGGTCGCCCCGTTCGCCGGCGCGGTGATCGAGACCTGCGGCGCGGCGTTCACAGGCGGCGCGCTCGCCGCATTCCCGGGATTTGTCACCAACGCCCCGGGAGTGGGCGTGCCGTCCCCCTCCGGATCGCCAAGTTCCACGCCGTTCGGCGCTCCGTCCCCGTCCGAATCGAGCGCCGCCAGAGTCGCCGACCAGTACGGGGTCGCCTGTCCGGGATTCACGATCGCTTCCACGGCCCGGCCAAACGGGTTGCGCGGACCCGAACCGGCCGCGGCTACGTGGCAGTTCGCGCATCCGAACCTCGCCCCATTGGGCATCTGCTGAACGCGAAAACTGCGCGCCGACGCAAGCATCGGCACACAGAGCAAAGCCAATACAGCCATGCGGGCCGCCAATCGCCCGCCTGGAATTCGATGGAAACTCATAATTTCGTTAAGTCTTTTGGTTCTAAGCCTATCCCCAACCGCCGATGAGACGTATGAGATGCCGGAACGGTTCCAAGGAATTTTCCCTCGCCCCGAGCGCGGCGTTCCCAGACCTTTCCCAGACAATCGTTCGAAGGCGGGAACCAACGCCGCCCCACACGACTCCCATCTGTAACAAGAAGCGGCATGCGCAGCGACGTGGACTTCGAACGTCTCGTGCAAGAGCACCACGCGGCGCTCTTCCGCTTTGCGCGCAGTATGACCCGAAACGATTCCGATGCCCGAGACCTGGTCCAGGAGACCTTCCTCCGCTGGGCGGAACGCGGCCACCAACTCTCGGATACTTCCAAGGTCAAGTCGTGGCTCTTCACGACCCTGTACCGCGAGTCCGCCGCCAAGGCCCGCCGCGCGCTCCGCTTTCCGCATGACTCCCTCGAATCCGCGGAACTTCTCCTGCCCGAGGTCCCCCCAGATGCCCCCGTCCGTGCGGACGGTTCCCTGATCGTCCAAGCCCTCGGCCAACTCCATGAAGCCTTTCGCGCACCCATCGCCCTCTTCTACCTGGAGGACTACTCCTACCCGGAAATCGCCGAAATCCTCGGAATCCCCCTCGGCACCGTGAAGTCCCGAATCTCCCGCGGTGTCGCCCATCTCCAGCGCATGCTCTCCATCCCACCCCCACCCTCCCGGACGGCTCCCGCCTCCCGGTCTCATGGAACGAGCTGAGATCAAACGCACACTGGCCGGATGGCGTCCGGGCTCGAATCCGGCTCAAGACCCGGAGATCCTGCACGCCCTCGACGCTGCGGCGCTGGACCCCGAACTCCGCGATTGGCTGAAACGCCACGCCACGTTCCAAGAGGGAACCGCCGACGCGCTGCGGAATCTGCCGGTCCCCGACGACCTCGTCAGCCAGATCCTCGCGCGCCGACGCATCGTCCGTCCCGCCTTCCGGCGGTCGTACACGGTCTGGATCGCCGCTGCCGCCGGCATTGTGGCCGCCCTCGTCTGGGCGTGGTCCGTCCTCCCCGTCGACCCGGGCCCCGATTACTCCACCTTCCGACGCCGAATGGTTCGCGCGGCCATTCGCGAGTACCGGATGGATATCACCACCACCGACGTGACGGCCATTCGAGCCTTCCTCGCCCGTAACAATGCCCCCGCCGACTTCGAGTTTCCTGACGCCCTGGCCCAACTCCGCACCGTCGGCGCCGGCGCCCTGAGCTGGCAGGGGGGCCGAACTTCCATGGTCTGCCTCGACGGCGGCGCCGACGGCATGCTCTACCTCTTCATCGTACCGCGATCGACTCTGGCGGGCGGGGCCCCGGAGGCTCCCGAGTACACACAGGTCAACCGCCTGTCCACCAGCACCTGGTCGCGGGATGGAAAAACCTACGTGCTCGCATCCTCCGCCAGCCTGGATGCCCTCCGGAAATACCAATGATCGCCATCACGGTTCGCTGCTCGTCACCGGATACGCCGCCCGCGTCGCCCGCCACATCAGCCAGTCGAAGTCCTCGCGTTCGCCCAAGGGAATCGGCATCGGCAAGTCCGCCGCATCGGGACGCGCCGGAGGCTTGGTGTGGCCATGTCTCCAGCGATGCTGTTCGCCGTGGCCGTCCAGATAGGAGAGGACCGCCGACCCACCGTGATTCGATCCGGGCAGGTCCACCCACTCCGCCTGATCAACCCGGTTCAGGAAGTAGCCGTCATTGATGCTGTCCGGATGCTCGTCAATGAACGTGAAGATCGCCGAGGCGATCCGGATGTCCCCGAGCTTCAGGTACTGGCGGTACGAGGGGTTGTTCGTGTTTCTCCCGCCTTCAAGGAATTCCCCCGCGTTGCCCACCATCGCATTGAGGGAAACGCTCCGCGCGCGCGCGCTCCAGCCGGACGCCCTCTGGATCCGACTCAGCACTCGATCCCCCGGACATCGGTGGACGGCGACCCCCCCTGAAAGAAATGGACCCAGTCCACCGGACCGCAGCCAGGTGAGGTTCGTGTTCGAAGGGTCCAGCTCCCAATTCAGCAGGCTGGTCGCCCAATTGTCGTAAAGCCCGGATTCGATGGCCGCGTGGATTCCGCTCGCCCCGAAGTTGTACGGAAGGTGGTCCTCGGAATCTCCCGCATACATATGGAGCGCCACAGAGAGCTGACGGTGATTTCCGAGACAGACCGCCGCCTCCCCCTTCGCCCGAGCCTTCCCGAGCGAGGGCAACAGAAGAGAGGCCAGGACGGCGATGATCGCGATCACTACCAGCAGTTCGATCAGGGTGAATCCTCCCCCCGTCCGACTCGCCTTCCGCTTCTGGACTGATGAACGCACGGCACTTGGAAATGCCTGAAACCACGGATTCTGGCGAGGCGATTCTTACAGCCTTCATCCCTTGCCCGTCGGCTCCACGACTACGCTCACCCCGCAACCCCGGCACTTCGCCCCTGAAAAACCGCCGCTCGCCCCAAGACAGCTTTGGTTCTCCGCTTGATTCCCATACTACGCCGCCGAAAGCCTCCCGAATACCCACCATGAGCCCCGACCAACCGAAGCCTTCGCCAACCCGGCGACTCTACGTCCGAGCCGTCGGCCCGCGGTTGCGGCTCGTGCTCTACACGGTCTTCGGACTTTTCGCGCTTCTGGGAGCCAATTCCGCCTACCTCTCCTCCATCACCTTCCTCGAATGGTTCCATCGCCCCGCGATCTACCAGAATTACTTCTACCAGGTGATGTTCGGGCTCCATCTGATCCTTGGATTCCTCTTCATCATTCCCTTCCTGGCCTTCGGATTCATTCACCTTAAGAACGCCCACAACCGCCCCAACCGCCGCGCGGTTCGTGTCGGCTACGCCCTATTCGCGGCCGGCATCGTCGTGCTCGTCACCGGCCTCGCCCTCACCCGCATTGACATCTTCCAGTTCAAGAACCTCGGCCTCAAAGACCCCAACCTCCGATCCGCCGCCTACTGGGCCCATATCGCCGCCCCCCTGCTGTGCGTTTGGCTCTACATCCTCCACCGCCTCGCCGGCCCCCGCATCCAATGGCGCCTAGGCCTCGGCTGGTCCATGGCCGTCGGCGGCGTCGTGCTCGCCATGGTGTTCCTTCACTCCCTTCACCCGCAAAAAAGTCAGGTCGCCTCCAAGGAGGGCCGCCGCTACTTCCACCCCTCCAATGCCAAAACCGTCTCCGGCAATTTCATCCCGGCCGGGACCCTCATGATGGACGACTACTGCAAGAAGTGCCACGAGGACGTCTACGCCGGCTGGTTCCACAGTTCCCATCGCTTCAGCTCGTTCAACAACCCGTTCTACCTCTTCTCCGTCAACGAGACCCGTCAGGTCGGACTCAAACGCGACGGGGATGTGCGGGCCTCCCGCTTCTGCGCCGGCTGCCAT